>JAFEAQ010000016.1 GCA_018266295.1 Bdellovibrionales bacterium
ATTCCTTGCAGCGTCCTCAGCACATGTGTGGCAATACCTGTGTCACCAGGTGCGATAGGTGGCGTGTAGACCATCTCCTTGAAAACCGACACGTGGGGACTCGTTCCACTTGCGACCTGGTGTCTCGTAACATTGGACAACAAAGTATCAAGGGCTCCTGCGACGGTATTGGCTGGAATCTGAGACTTCGAGGTGATTGGTGGGTTGTATGTCACGTGGTACGCCTCACTTGTATGAGGTGGGACATCTGGCGCAAGGTTAAAAGCGTTCGCCCCGGACAGAAACATCACAACAAACAACCACAGGAGCGCGTGCGACATGGACAAGACGAAGAAAAAAGTGATCACGTTGAAACCGATTCTGCGAGAGAAAACGTCTTTTCAGCCACAGGCTTTGTTTGATGAAAGCGATGAAATCGAACAGGAGATGCTCAGTTCTGCTGGTGTCAGTTCGAGCTCGTCCTCGTCGAGGTCCAGTGGTTCTGGAGATATCGAAACAGTGCAACGAGTTGAGACGAGTCCGACGAGGGCCTCCGGACCTAGTCTTGCTGAGATCAGACAACTCCTTATGAATCTCCCACGGGAAGATATGATGAAACTCCTCGCAGAGAAGAAGGACAAAGAGAATTCTAAGGCGAGAGAGGTCTCAAATGAACTGAGACAACGGGAGGCGGATATGAACAACACCGTTGGACAATTCACGAGGTCTCGGACATTCTTCGATTCATTCGCGCCGCCAAACTACTACAAAAGAAACTCGAACGTCTTCTTTGTGACGATTGTCTTCAACGACTGTCAAGTCCCACCGGAGCATAGAGATGATGTTTTCGGATGGGATACGGCAAAGCTCGTCTTCCTTGTCTTCGAGGGTCTTTTTAACATCGTTGGCAACGACGAAGGATCTTTGTCGAAACTGAAGACGATCTTCCAGCCCAGGGTTTTTACACCCATTGGCGAGAGGCCTGATCCAACAAAGAAAGGGCCTGAATGGGAGATGGCGGCATTACGGCGCATCAGATCCATCGAGCGAGAGTTCAAGTACGAATCCCAGCATACCCCTGGGCATGCCGCTCTCCACGTCCATGCGATGATCACGGTTCACTATGAAGCGTGCTTTAGGGAGTACATGCATATCAACAAGGACGGTATCGCTCACTACCTCAAGCTCAAAGGATTCAAGAATCCGCACGTCCTACCAGCTGCTCTCCCGGCTGATCACGAGACAGTGCGTGCATACATCGAGACCCCTTCATCTGTTAAGAATGAGGCAGGGGGTGCAGAGGAAAGGCGCCTGGGATTGAAATGTCCGCGCATCGGCGCGATCATGCACCAGGAAACTGCCGCGACAGATGATCGCTTCCCGGAGACGGTCGATGATGATGATACTGATCTCGAGCAGACTCCCAGTGTGGGTGTTAAAAGACACCGTCCCGTGATTGACCCCAAAGAAATCATGAGAGCCAAAAAATAAACATTGTGTGCTCATTTTTTGTTTTCTTCGAGAGATGAGTTCAGGGGGTAGCGGGAAAAAGGCCGCAGCGAAGAAAAGAACAGCAAAAGAACCGGACAAGGACAAGGGCGAGACAAGTCAAAAAGATGACACAGGCGAGCTCGAAACAGTTGGGCGAAAAAGAGCCAAAGTTTCAGAGAGTGAAAAGCCGACCGATGACACGGATATCACCATAAACCGCCCCCCTACTCCAAACCGAGTTGCCCATGACGAGACTACTAAGAGAATCAGAGCCAGTGCGTCACAAAGTCTTCCTGTAGCCCCTACTTTGGAAGAACGTCAAGAAGCAGAAACGAACAAAAGACCGTTCACGACCATTACAGAACGAGAGCAGGAAGCCTCGTCATCATCATCGGATGAAAGGTTTATTGATCCCAATGGTCTTTTTCAATACGTATTCAAACTTATGGATAAGGTTGGAACGGGCTCGGCGAGAATTCAGTCTGATCTCGGGGCGTCAACTCCACCTGTTTCATTGGATAACACGAGCCTGACAATAAGCGCGATTTGTCAGAGATTGATCAATAGAAACTTTGATCTTGGGACAAAACTTGGTTCTCTTGTTGTCCATACTTCAGAAAGAAACGCTTTCACGAACGTTGCTTACTTGAAAGCGGTGTCGAGTATTCGATTTTGCGCGATCCCGGTCTTCGATCTTGTTGCGTACAATGCTGTGTTTCTTGATCAGTGCTGTGTCTGGCTCAAAGAGTTTATTGATGTTAAAGCGAGGGGGGTTTTTTTGTACGAAGGTTTGAAGCCCCTTGAATACTTTGACCCGAGACGAAGTTGCTTGTTACACGCGTACAGAGCCGTGTACTTTAAGGCAGGGCTCTTGTTATACTCCAAATTCAACGAGATTTGTGTGAGTATGACACGGAATGGGTTTAGGCTTACGGATGATCAGAATCGCGCGACTGTGGTCGACTACCGAAACACGAAAATTACGAAAGTCGAACCTTTTACAATCATCCGGAAAGATCTTTGGAATAGATTTTTCAAAGATTTCAGCGTCGCGTTCACAGCGTTTTCGTATGTTAAACACAGATCGGATTTGAAAGTGAATGCAGGCTTCACCGCGGATAAGAAGACGTTGGATGCTTTGCAATACTCCAACGTGAATGTCAGTTACCTGATCCATCTCTCCGCGTGTTTTTCACACAATGACGATACAGTGTTTGACGATGACTCGAAGTCCATGGCTCATCACGCACACAAAATCTACACAAGGATTTTGAGATCTTTATCAATAAGAGACGATGGTCTTGATAACATCTATCCTCAAACAGCAAAGAATTCTGACGTCGATTCCATTGGCCTGTTCGCTTTGCTTTTTACCGTTGTCCCGATTGATGAATTTTTTCTCTACGTTTTTTTCGCGAGGATGTACACTGCACATTCACATAGAGAAAAGTACTCGGGGTCAATCCATATCCTCAACACATTCCTTGATGATTACAAGACATACCACCACGGATTCGTCGATAAAGGCTATTTCTATCGAGTTGTTGGATTTGTCGCGGGGATGGCGACTTGGAATATCCCAGGAATGGCACTCCCGGAATCGTCAGTCTTTCAAGATTTGATCAAGCCTCGCCTGGACGAGATGTTTGAGAAAACGAAATCGACCAACAAACCAAAGAAAACGATCGAGATCAGTGATCATAGTGATCATCCGTTCTCCACTTATATGAACGGGACAAACATTGAACTCGGATATGGAAGTTTGATTGGGCCACTCAGGGTGTTTTTGACATTCACGTTTCTGCCGTACACGAAGAACGGGACAAGGATCATGGAGGGTGCTCGAGTTGTTGATGGAGCTTCGGGTGAAAAGATTCTCAGCGGACTTCAGTTTATCGACGTGGAGAATTCTCTTCTTTTTGCGTTTTTGCCTGTGTATCTCCTGGTCATACACGATTTCACAGTCGCTGTTTTTTCGTCAATTGTACGAGGACGGGGAGAAGAGGAAGCTACTGTTGACAGTCTCTACGATTCATTATCAGCCGTGTTGGTATCGTTTTTCGCATTTGTCACGAAGGAGAAGATTCCGACAGTGAATCTTTTGCCATTCCAATCAGCTGTATCGATCCTCCAGGGAACAGCGAGTGTTACATCAATTGCTGCTTTTTGCACGTTGACGACAATGCAAGTTTACACAAACGCCAAAACTCTCTTGTCCTCTATGGGCCTTGGATCATTGACAAGAAACATCGGTGATGCGGAAAACGAACTTCTTGCATCGAGACTGCATTCACTTTCGTTATCGTTTTTTACAGAAAAGGTTGATTTCAACTTTCTCGATACTCAACAAGCCTTTGCTTCTATCATGAATCGTTTTTCCACAGTCGCGAACGCATCCGGTGACAATTCATACAACCCGAAATCGAGTTTGGACTTTTCAGCCGTTGTCGGGGATTTGACATTCGCCAGAGAACAATATGACAAAGCCGTATCAACAGCAACGAAAAGAAACAGTACGTTTGTTGAAAACCTCACGGATACCGTGTTTACGACGTTGAGACTACAAGCGTTGATTGATCCTCTCCAAGTCATCAAAGAATCGTCCGAAAACTTGAAAAGCCCTTACAAGTATTACGTCCCCCTGCTGGCTTTGTCATCAATTCGAAATTGGAAAGGGATGTTGGAATCAATGAAATCTTCCTCGTTATCAGATCAGAATGTGAGATGTCGCGAATTTATTTCTAACATCGACGTTAGAACGAGTCTTGCGACAGCTATCAATACATTTCTACAAAGAAGTTGTGGACAGGAAGGAGCTCTGAAAGTTGGTGATGTGTTGTTTGTCATGATCGCAATGGGTCTTTTTCGAAGAATCAAAATCGCTATGATGGACGAGGGGAACGAAAGATTGTCGCAGAAACGAGTCATTGAGATGATCCTGGGAGAAAGAGAATACGAGGGGGCTACACCAGAAGCACGAAAAATGCTCTCTTCAGCGTTTAAAGACGCGAAACAAGTCATCTATGGGTTTGGGGATTATCTCGAATTGGACGATGGTTATTTCGCGATGTATGATAACATTGTTGACCATGCTCGTAGATTGGTTGGAGGGCTTCAAAGTGATATTGCGTCTCCGATGGCACAGGCGTATTTCATCCCACCACAATTGTCTTCAACGTCGTCATCATCTTCATCGTCATCATCTTCATCGTCATCATCTTCGTCGTCGCCACCCTCGTCGTCCGCAAATGGGTATCCTGTGGGTAACAATCCACCCGACGGAGTTGGGCTAATCGCTCGTACCGTCACAGGGCATTTGTCAGCGGTTATCACCAACGCTGCATTATCAACAGCCGATGTAATGTCCGGGAATTCAAACGATAAAGCAGTGTCGATAAAGGCTATTCAAGTGGCCGCGTCTGAGTCGTTGGCCGCTGATCCAAATTGTACAGCACCGATCGCTGCATTGACACCGGGAGGTCCTGGTGTGATCGCGTCAGCGGTTTCTAATGTGTCCGCTGCTGTTGATGGTGTTGGATTGAATAAGTCAGCGGCGACGCTCAGTGCTGTTGCACTGGATTTGGAGAAAGGTAAGAGTGTGGACTTGGAAAAATCCGCAGAAGGGCTCGCTGAAGGTCTGAATCAAGTGGGTTCTTCTCTTCAGAGCTTAGTGGTACCAGGCCAAAAGACACTCTCTGATCTCGGTGACCGTGTTAGTCACTTGGCTGACAAAACACTGGCCTTTCAACAAGAGTCTAGCAATGTTTCTTTGTCATCTTCTCCAAGTGGAGATCCCCCGAAGGAGACAATCAGAGAAATACTCGGTGACATTGGACAGTTCGCGGCACAACAAACAGCGGCTGGTGTTATCGGACAGTCATTCGTGGATCAAATTGATCAAACTTCAAAAGAGATTGGCAACATTGTTCTTTTCCTCCCGACGACAAACGAAGCGCTCGATATCCAGTTTGATCCAAGCGGCTCACGCGACCAACTATTAGCGACAATCAAGAAGATCCATGATCTTATGACACACGAGCAACTTGTTTTGTTTGGAGACTTCGGGTTGTCTGCTTCAGAGTTTTTTGACAATTCGTCTTTAACCGACAACTTTCACGCTGTTTCGGTGTTGTCAAGATCACTATACGCTACATGTCTTTCTCTATTGACGATATCGACCAATGAATCCGAGCAGATTGATCGCGACGAACTTGAGAGAATGGTTATCCCTGCTTTTATCGACAAACTCCAGGAGAAAATCCAGGAAATCTCCATTTATTTGGACAAGTTGACAGAGCGTGATGAGGAAAACAGGGGGAAGATGATGATAATGGAAGATACGATTTCCGAACTCACCGGGGAACTCACTGGAAGAAACAGTCGCGACAATCCTGAATTCGAGAATCTGAGAACTGAACATCACAAGGTGTTGGCAGAGTTCAAAGTGTCACGAGATTGTTTGTCACAAACTATCACGGCTATCGATCAATTGAGGACCAGGTTTAGTGGTGGGTTGTCGTTCTCACATGGGGAAATCAAAAACACACGCGATATTGTCGCATTTGTGGAAAACACCATCAAAGAGAACGAGCGTCTCCAAACTGCTCGTAAGGCGCATGAGATTTTCTACAATAACAGCTTCGATAGAATCGTGGCTATTGTTGGAGGGTTGAACAAAGTTAGACAAAGCCTTGGTCTATCCCAGATGATGCACTCTTCTTCTTACAAAGACAGTAGTGTCTTTTCGATGCACATCTCGAATATCGAAAACCAGATCAGTGGTTTGAGTACCGCCATGGATAAACTGATCGAGTACAAAAGATCTATGGTGGAACTCGCGACTCGTATACAAACTGAAATCCCGGTACTGAAAAAGAAAATCGATGAATCTACCGGGTTTAAGTTTGCAACGTCACCGCTCCCTACATTTGTCAGAGACGACGATCTGGACCGTTTGAGAATGATCATCACAAACATTATCACGGACTTTGTTGCTTTCGCGAACTTTGCTGTTGACAAAATCACGGAAAGGGTTGAAAACGAGAGTTTTAGTACTAGCAGTATTCTACGAAATCAAACTTCGATGTTTGATGATGGCCAGGGCGAAGGACATCGTCGAGGAGGGGCTCCAGATCTTTCTGGTCTTTCTTTCACGGGTACAGCAAACACCTTTTTCGACGAGTTGATCAAGGGGGTTAGAAACGCATCGAGTGTTTTTGACAGCCAGGC
>JAFEAQ010000017.1 GCA_018266295.1 Bdellovibrionales bacterium
AAAAGGGTCCCTTAAGTAAAATGGTATATTATACGATTAGGTCGTCTATTATACCATTTCACTGAAACACTCTTTAATTCTAACGAGAACTATTTGAGTGATCGCCTATTGCCATAGGGACAACTCGTCTATAAGACGACCCGGTCGTATAATAGACGATTCGCAGGGAACGATCTTCGTATCAAAGTACAAAACAAGATCGAAGAATGTCCCAAGGTACAGAAACCTGACGGCCACGATGGCCGGCAGGAAGCGGAGCTCGAGGCGGGAGCCTCGATTCTCAGGATGGAGATATTCCGGCGGAGCCAAAACCAAGCAGCGGAACTACCCGCCAGCCTTCTTCAAAGCCTCAGCAATCACAATCTCGCGCTCGATGCGATAGAACAGCACGCGCTCTTCAAGACCGTCCGAAGCCACACCGTCGGCTTCAGAGAAGAAATCCCGCAGGCGCTCGATTTTTTTCTCAATCGTCACGCGCGTCGACTCGCGGCCTTCGGTTTTTCCTTTAGCGAAATTGAAAACAAGCTTATAGCGAATGCCCGCTGACGGCGGCTTAGAAACCTCCGGTGGCAAAAAACCATCAACACCTTTGATGAACTCGGTTTCTAAATAACCGGTGTCTTGATTTTCAACGGCAATGGGATACTTGATCGAAGTGTGCGCAGCCTTCCAAACACTGTCGTAGGCTGCGAAGTAAACTTTCTGATGTATAGATTGCTTCAGAATGGCGTTCTCCGGATCCTGCTGACGGTCGAAAAGACTGCAGCCGGATCCGAGAAGCATTAATACGGAACTAGAAATCCAAAGAAGAGTGCGTGACATGAGTAGCATTATTGATCATCGCAGGACCGAGATCAACCGTAGAAACATTCAGACTGCCAAGGAAATTGACCTCCCAGTGTTTCTTGCCTGGCAAGTGATTGCCGCCCGGCCACTTCGGCAAAGACAGAGTTTCCGCCCATTGTGGAGCGTACATTTCCCAGTAACTGCTGTTCACTTGCACCTTCGCCGCACCTTGAGCAGACTGAAGAACTTGAGACACCACAGCATAAGTCGCAATCGCGTTTACGCCAAAGATGGAGTTCATCTTTTGCAACAAAAGGTCGCCGTTTGCCGCCATTGAAGGGTCCGCCATGATCGGTAAGAACTGCGGAGCCACGCCGTTTCCAGCTGGAACCAAAACCGCGCTCAAACGATCTGTGCCCGGTCCGCTGGAATCCAAGTCTTTCGACTTTTTCAAAACAGACAAAACAGAACCTTTATTATCTAAAGTCGAAAGGCTTTGTTTTTGACCGGACTTCACGACTTTCACGTCGGTCGGAACCATGTATTCGTTAAAGTGAGCAACACCCACCGCCATCATGGTCTCATCACCCGCAATCGCCGGAGCCGTCACGTTCACTTTGCCTTTGAAATCCATGTCCGTCACAGATAAGTCCATTTGCGTGCTGGATTTTGTGATGTTCAAATCCTTCAAACCACCGCCAGAAATCGTGAAGTCATTCACAAGTTCATACATCGGAGCTTTGTTGCGAAGCTTGTCCACCACTTGCTTGAATGGGAAGCGGCCACGAGCTGCAAAAACTTTTTGCACTCCGCCCTCAGCGAAGTACGTGCGATAATTAGGCTTATCGATGGTCACAGGCAAAATGTAAGATTCTTTTTGTTTCGGGAACGTGATGTTGCTTGGAACTTCAGCGTCTTGACCTAAAATGGTGATCACATCCGACTGCGGGCTGATCACAGCATCGATATTGAACGCCAAGAAATCATTGCGAGTCATCGCCGGGATCACCAAACCGAAATCGATGATGCCATCGCGGTCTTGGATGTTATGGCCCGTCGTTGTGCCTTTGACTTCGAACTGAGTGGTGTTGGTGTTGCTTCTTTTACGCAGACGGTAGGTGCGATCGCCCGGAGTTTGAGCAAAGTAAGTGGCACGAACATGGCCCGGAGCCTCGATCGTCACGGCTTGAGCATCCGTCCAACCTGCCGGCAGGTCGATGTGGCCGGCCGCATCCGCTGTCATATAGTTACCGGCAAAGGGAGCCCCTTCTTCCATACCGATTAGGATTTGAGCTCCTGCCAATGGCTGGAGGTCTTCTCCTACGATGTTGATGCCCGTTGCAGCCGCCGGCGAGAAAATTCCCCAGAATTTGCCTGAAGGCGTGGTTGGCTTGTCTTGAGAACAGCCAGCAAGGTTTAAAGCGGCAATAGCGCCGATAAGGCTCAAAGCCCAATGAGTTCGAAGTTGCGTCCGTAGATGCATTGAGGGTCCCCCTTCCCGATTAGTGGATCCTAAGTTGCTTTAATAATAGGCAAATTCAAGAAACGTCCTATTTCTGAAAATGACAGATTCAATTGCATTTTGAATGGGAGCTCTAGTCAATACTAAAGACTAGGGGGCTTCCACTTTTTGTCCGACTTTAATGAGAAAGGATCTGACTCAGGGGTTGACATAAGCCGCAGGGATCGTTAAAAAAGTTGCTCTTCAAGACATTAGAGTCAGGCGGAAACGCAATGCGCTAGGTTTTGGGACGTCTTAATGACGGTGTGGTGGGGTAGCTCAGCTGGTTAGAGCAACGGAATCATAATCCGTAGGTCGGCGGTTCAAGTCCGCCTCTCACTACCAACTTTCTCTCACCAAAGGTGAGGCGAATTTATAAAACCCGCTTCGAGCGGGTTTTTTTTTGCCTGAAAACGAATTTAGAAAGTGAGGCCTTATGCAATCCCTCAAAGCTGAAGCAACAAAGTTGATCAAGACTCATCTCGACGAGTTGAATGCGACTTCTGACGAACTCGGTGGCGTTTTCATCACTGGAATCGACGGCACCGTGGCCGTGATTGGCGCTGTAGGCTCAAAAAAGAAGATCATCTTCCGCACAAGCTTCGTGACGGATGACTCCGACAAGCTTCTCGATGCTCAAGTCCTTATGCAGGATTTGCTCGAAGAAGAAGGCATCGAAGCGATTTCTGAGCACGATTTCAACATCGCCATCGGCGAGACTTAGTTTTTTCAGCGCTCGAAAAAATTAGAGTCTTTAAAAAATCGAGAGTCACGAGCTCGGTGATCCATTTTCTGGATCAGTTTCGTACTTTAGCCAGGGCTCCAGTCCGTTGACGGTCATTTCATTCCCGCAAATCCTAAATGGATGACGCCGAAGAAAAATAAAAATTTAAAACGCGAAAATAATAACCGACGGACTTTTTTAAAACGCGCGCTCTCTTCCCTCATTCTCTTTGGTGCTCAAAAAGCTTCGGCCTTCTTGGTTCCTTTTGCTTTCTTCAAAAAACAACCGATCCCAACCACTCTCTGGGGATGGGGCTTTAATGGCTATGGCCAGGTGGGCGACACTTCGCTTATTAACAGAAGCGCGCCCGTGCAAATCGGTGCCCTCACCGATTGGGATTCGATCAGCGCCGGCAGTCTGCACACGGTCGGCGTGAAATCCAATGGCACGCTCTGGGCTTGGGGCGATAACACCACCGGCAACTTAGGAATCGGAACGATCATCGGAAAAAGCTCGCCGGTGCAAGTGGGTTCTTCGACCGACTGGATGCAAGCAAGTGCCGGCGGAATCTATACGGCCGCTGAACACTACAACACTCTTGCGATTAAGACTGACGGCACACTGTGGGCCTGGGGAAACGCCGCTCAGGGACAGCTCGGTGATAGCACTGTGGTTTCAAAAAGCTCACCGATCCAAATCGGAGCCCTCACCGACTGGAGTAAAGTCAGCGCCGGCGAGTCGCACGTTCTTGCTATCAAAACAGATGGCACACTGTGGGCCTGGGGCGATAATACTTACGGACAAATTGGTGATAACACTGTCGTTGCGAAAAGTTCGCCGGTACAAGTCGGTGCGCTTACAACCTGGGCTTTCGCTTCTGCCGGCGGCGATCGTTGTTACGCGATTAAAACCGACGGCACTCTTTGGGTTTGGGGTTCCAACAATTCAGGCTCGCTCGGCATCGGCAATACCGTGAATAAGAGTTCACCGACTCAGGTTGGAGCGCTGACCGACTGGAGTTTTGTTGAAGCTGGCCACACTCATGTAGCGGCAATAAAAAGCAACAACACTCTTTGGGCCTGGGGACAAAACAACAAAGGCCAGCTCGGTGACGGCACAATTGCTTCAAAAAGTTCACCAGTGCAAATCAGTTCTCTGGCGTGGAGAAAAGTCAGTGCCGGAGAGTCTTTCTCGGTGGCGACGAAGTGAAATATACCGGCGCCCCTCGCTGAGGGTGGTAAACAAAGCCCTCAGATCGCTTGTAGACAATGCCAGCGCCTCGGAGGCTATTTTTACCTAGCTTCGAGGAGGCTCTGGCGATGGGGGGCCATCTATGTTATAACGGCCCCCATGAAATTCGAAAAATACCACCTCTCCGAAGACATCCTCCGCAACCTCCATGACCTCGGATTTTTCCGCACGACGGATATTCAGTATAAAGCCATTCCTTCAATCCAAAAGGGCGAGGACGTTTTAGCCATCGCTCAAACCGGAACTGGTAAAACGGCGGCCTTTGCAATTCCGATCATCAATGGAATTCACGCCAATAAAGCAAGTAAGCGTGCCTTGGGTATTAAATGCCTTGTGATGGTCCCTACCCGTGAATTAGCGCAACAAATTGGTGAAGTATTTAATTCGATCGCCAAACACACCAAAGTTCGTGCTTTTGCTGTGTTTGGCGGCGTTGAGCAAGATGCCCAGATCAAAAAGCTTCAAGACGGAATTGATGTCTTGATCGCAACTCCGGGCCGTATGTTTGAACTCATCCGTGAAGAGTATATGAATCTCCACCACATCGAGACGCTGGTATTGGACGAAGCCGATCGCATGTTGGATTTAGGTTTCATTGATGACGTTCAGGCGGTTAAAAAAAGACTGCCACGCAATCACCAGACTTTGTTCTTCTCTGCAACAATCAATGCTGAAATCAAAAAGCTCGCGTACTCTCAAGTTCGTAGCAGTGCGATTCGTATTCAGATTTCTCCGGAAGATCCGGTTTCTAAGAACATCACTCACTCTGTGATGTTTGTTGAAATGGATGACAAGCGTTTCTTCTTGGCCGAGTTCATCCAGCAAAATCCTGAAGGTAAGTTTATCATCTTCGTTCGTACTCGCGTTCGCGCCGAACGTGTGGCGAAGGCGCTTGAGCGCGCCGAGATTTCTTCACGCACTTTGCATGGTGAAAAAGACCAGACCGACCGCATGGAGGTCTTGCGTGATTTCCGCAATGGCAAATTCAATATTTTGATTGCAACGGATGTCAGTGCGCGCGGCATAGATATCAACGATGTCACGCATGTGATTAACTACGATCTTCCGGAAAATCCAGAGAACTACGTTCATCGTATCGGCCGCACCGGCCGTGGTTTCAATAAAGGCATCGCCGTTTCTTTCTGCGCTCAAGAGGAAAAGCCGCTGCTCGCAGATATCGAAGAAGCCATCGGCAAACAGATCGACGTCATGAAGGTCAGCAAAGCCGGTTATGAAATGATCACAAAGCCTATAGACCTTGGTTTGGACTTAAAAGCCTTGATCGAGTCTGAAGAGGCCCGAATGGAAGCCGCCAAGAAGCGCCGTAAGAAAAAGAAGCGCTAATAAAAAAAGCCACCCTCGCGGTGGCTTTTTTTTTGCTCTAGGGTGGATACTGATCGCTCGGAATAATTGTAATTATTCGGTCTTGAGTCAGGAACTTCTGCAGCGTAAAGCGCGGGTATTCCACTCCTCCGGTGGATTGGCCCGGTAAAACGCCGATGCGTTCCCACTCGGACTGCGCAGACTCTGGCGCTTCAAACTGAAGTGCATGCCCGCCTGCTGTGTCGGTGACAAACCAACCGTAATCTTTCATTGCTGTCAGAATAATTTTGATCGCGCGTTTTTTCTGGGTCGTTAAAGCCGCCAACGAGTTGACGTAGTCGTCGATCTCTTGATCCGTGACTTTAAGAGCAAAGCGCATGCCCTCAGGAATATTTCCAACTTTGCCAGGATGCTCCAGCTTCGTTGCCGGCGCCACATAGAAGCTGCCAGACGTATCAACGATCGGCATTGAAAGTGCGTGCTCAATCTTCCCGGCTTCGATTTCCCAAGGACGAACTAGCATCGCCAGATAGTTGACACCAATCCCGCGCGAGCCCGTGCACTTCGTCGCTTTGTTATCCCAATTATTAGTAAAGTAATCTCCAGGGCACAGATTGCCGTTACCGATGGTGATTTGTTTGGCCGCGGTATCGACCGTCATATCCCAAAGATTCCACTCGCGGCCCGTTGCTGGATCAAGAATGATCGCCTGCGCATCGGTCCCTGCATTTGGCAACCACGCTGGATTATACGGAACCATTTTGCCATTCAGATTTCCCCAGTTGTTTTTATCTTTAACCACATACTGATCTGTGGCTTTCGTCGCATCGTAAACCGGATAGGTGTACTTTCTGAAATTCATTTCGGGCATTGTTCCATTGAAACTTGTCCAGAGGAAGTCCGCGTATTTCTTGCTCTCAGGATGTAGAGGCAAGTTCGTCACCGGAATATTCCACGGAGCCTTCGGGCCGTAAGGACGGACACCGGTAAAGGCCTTTGTCACGGGCGTCGGAGTTGGGCTTGGAGTGGCCGTCGGCGTCGCCGTCGGGCTCGGTGTCGGAGTCGCCGTAGGCTTTGGCGTCGGAGTAGGAGTTGGCGTTGGCGTGGCCGTTGGCTGCGGCGTCGCAGTCGGTGTCGGCGTCATGACCGGTGTTGCCGATGGCTTTGGTGTTGGAGTTGGGATCGGTGTCGGTGACATCGCCGGTGTTGCCGTCGCCACGGGAGTGGGGCTCGGATTCGGCGTCGGCGTTGGAGTTGCGTCCGTCTCGCTATTAGGGCCACTGCTGCTGAGGTCTTGGCCATTCACCGCCTCAAACTGCTTTACGCCGACAGGACCACAGGCGCTGAGGATAGAAATCAAAGATGCTAACAATAGAATTCTCATAAGTGGCGACTCCCCCAAAAAGACACTTATGAGTAGTATCGTCCTTGTCGCCCGCATTCGGGATATCGAAGCAGCAAAATCCCAGTTTAGAACACTCCTTCTGATCGGACCTGTTCGGGGGAGGTAAAACTCCCCGCTTGCACCAAAACTCCCCAAAACTTCCGGTCGGCGCCAGCTCAAATCAAAATGAAGGCGTTTTCGCGTTGGCTTCGCAGTTGCAATAACACTCAGTCGTGAAAAGGAGGCTGTCATGTTACGCGCAGCTATTGCATTCTTTATTCTGGCTCTCGTTGCTTTTATCTTCGGAGCTAACGGAATTGCGGGTGTCTCGATGGAGATTGGTCGCATTCTTCTCGGGGTCTTCCTCATTCTAGCAGTTGTTTCGTTCATCATCTCCCTGGTTTCAGGGCGAGGAGGAAACAAGAGGATACTTTAGATACCTGACATCCTTGGGAAAGGCCCGCGCCTCATTGCGGGCCTTTTTTATTCTTGGATGAACTCTTTACTGAGACCAACCTTCTTTTACAAAGATTTTACGGCAACTGTCGGCTTCGAGATATTTTACAAACTCCTCTGCCAACGCTTTCTGTTTGGTGCCCTTCGCAAGGGCCGTGCCCATCGAGCGATAGATCGTGAGCTCCGGTTCTGTTTTCACAATCTCGGCCGTATCAGGATTTCTTGTGCCCCAGATATTAAACACAAGCCACGCATCGATCGTCTTATCTTCGTTCCACTTCTTTTCAGCCTCACCAGTGTTCTTTGCGGCATAGACGATATTCATACGGAACGCGCCTTTCAGAGGGGAGCAAATGATCGATTTTGGCTAAAATCTTCTTTGCCTTTCAACAGACAAGGCGTTCTCGATTTGGCGTCGGCGTTGCTCAAAATGCTGCAAATTTTCCCCAAAACGCTGCAAAAATGCAGCGATCGATGCAGTTTTTGCAGCACTCTGATTGACTTCCCTTCTGAGCGCTGCAAAAAACACCCTCATGCTGCATCAATACCTTCTCCAAGAATTTGAACGCCGAAGCCGTACAAATCCCAAGTATTCTCTGAGAGCCTTTGCGCGCGACTTAGAAATCCACTCGGGCACCCTTTCTAGCATCCTTCATCAGCGCCGCGCGGTGGGCACAAAGGTGCTTGCGCATCTTCTGAAGAAATTACCGCTGACTGCGATGGAAAAGAAAAGAATGCTTTCCGAGCTGGTGGCGCCTGCATCCGTAAGATCTGACAAATTCCCAGTCATTGGCGAAGAAGCTCTCAGCATCATCAAGGACTGGGAACATTTCGCCATCTTGTCTTACCTGCAGATTCGCAAAGCTAAAAAGACTCCTATGGATATCGCGAAGGCACTGCACCTGCCGCAAGCCAAAGTCCTTCGCGCCCTCTCAAACCTTGAAAGAACCGATTTGCTGAAGCGTGAAGGCGACCAATATAAAATCACTCAAAAGAACTTAGCGACATCGAATGGAATTCCAAGTGCGGCACTGCGCGAAGCTCATGCACAGTATATCGATAAAGCTAAAAGCGCGCTCAACGACTTTACGACGACGGAACGTGATATTACAGGCCGAACTTTTGCAATTGCCAGGAAGAATCTGCCAAAGGCAAAAGAACTCATCCAACAATTCCGCTCAGACCTTTCAGAGCTTCTCGCGAATGGCGAAGCGGACGAAGTCTATCGACTCAATATTCAGCTATTCCCCCTCACTCACACTAAGCATGCGGAGAATTAAAATGAAAAAGATTTTTTACGCTTTCGCCGCTCTTGTCTGTACGACTTCACTGCAAGCTCTCGCTCAGATTGATGGCACTGGTTACGACCACGGCAACGGTGGTGACCCGTGTGAGATGCGCTTTAAAACAGTTGCTGCGGATATTCAATCTTGGCTCACCAAAGGGGGCGCTCAAAGTTTGGTATTACCAAAGGGAGTGTCATATACAAACTACCTCAATGGCATGCTTGGTAAAATCGAAACAGCCAAAGTAAGCTGCGTTGATGAAAAGCTCTTCATTGAAGGAGCAGAAAAAACCTGTGTGAACTTCACGGAGGCTAACGGCGACTTCCGCATTCAATGCAACATCAGCCGATTCACGGCAACCTCTGAGTCTAATCAATATGTTTTGGTTCATCATGAATACGCAGGTCTTGCAGGTTTTGAGACAAACACGGGCGAGGCTTCAAATTATGTGATTTCGTCGCAAATCACCGACTATCTTGAAAACGCCATCGTCAAAAAACTGGCGGTGAAACCACCCCCTGCTTTGGAAAAGAATCCTTTCGATCCGGCAATATGCACAGATGCGAATATGACTCCTGAAGAGGTTTATAAAACCTTTTCAGCGAATGAAAAGGCCCTCGTTCCTAGTTTCACGATTTACACGCGCGAGCGCTGGTGCAGTAATCCCAACGGGTGCACCGAGTGGAAATCTATTCGCAATCAAATCACGCATAACGAAAACGCTCCGGTTCCTAGAAAATATCTGGGAATTCCCAACGACGGCACGATCAACTATTTGTCCCCGGCGTACATGGATCCGAGCGTGACTCTTTCAAGCACGCAGGACACTGGCGTTGGCATCTACTTGAATTGCAAACCCGGTGGCGAGCAAGTGACATGCACAGTCTCATCGACACCGTTCTTAGAAAATATTGGTGAAGCAAAGGGCACAATTGGTGCGCACTGCACGCGTTTGAACATCCAGCATCCAGGATTCTTTGCAGACCGCGCTTTCTTTGAAAGCGAATTGATTTTTAAATATTCTTATGAATCGGGTCTGATTCCGAACGCTCCTTGGATTGAGCGCGAGTCCGTCATCATTTCAAGATACTAGTCAATATACTGGGGGCGGCTTCCCGCCCCGTTCTAATTACTAAATCAGGCAAATCTTAGCGGCAGTCGCGAAGGGCTTCCTGGCACTTTCTTTCAGCCTCATCTGGGCTGAAACTTCCATTGTCTGGATAAAAGGGCTGTGATGAAATCACTGTCGTGCTCGCATCACTCATAACTCCCATACGACGGAGAGACACGAGCGGCTTCGGACTGCATTCACAGTACATACGAACCAGTTGCGGCGGCGGTGTTGGATATGGTTGCGGTGCCGGTGGTGGTGTTGGCGCAGAACTTCCACCAGAACACGAATAGACCTTGCCGTTGATATTCACAGAGATCTTATCAGCTGCAAAAGCATTGAACGATGTCGCAAGAATTAAGAAAGATAAAAAGAGTTTTTTCAAAGAATCCCCCAGTTAGATTTTTGATGAATGTTTTGGTCAAAACGACCCCACCCGGTGACCGTTGCAAGGAGCGCGCCGAGTGCCTGACGAAAAAAGGCAGAATGACATGAGATTGTCACCGAGCACACCCGAACACCGGGCCGATTCCACAATAGCTCGTTCCTGCGCTGGCACGGGGCTCGCAAGTTCTCCTCTCGGTAATATCGGAGGCTTCCATGGTTTTCAACTCGCTCATCGCCATAGGGATTGTGGTCTTCGGACTCCTGCCCACGACAGCCCGGGCAGAGATCCAAGAGCTTCCCCTTTACAGCCGTTTCTATACGGACCTGAAGGCCCCTGAAAAGAACTCCAAAGAAATCGTCTTCATTCATGGCATGTACACGACGCCCCTTGCGTGGAGCCAGTGGATCGGAGTCTTTGAGCAGGCAGGGTACAAGGTCTCAGCCCCCGCATGGCCTCTGCATGACGGCAGCGTCGAAGAACAGCGCAAGCCTGAGCACCTGAAGGCTCTTGGCCAACTCACCTTCGAGCAAGTTCTAAATCATTACAGAAATATTTTAAAACAGAAGACAGTAAAACCTATTTTGATCGGCCACTCGATGGGCGGGCTCGTTGCGCAAATCCTTTTAAGCGAAGGCCTTGCCCAAGGAGCAATTGCGATCGAAACGGCGCCGCCTTTTGGGGTGATTACAACTCAAGAAGTGTTTTTTAGATCTAATGCCGAGGTCTTTGACTTTTTTAAACCAGCAACAATGCCGATCCAGCTAAGTTTAGATTTTTTCTCAGAAGCTTTTCTAAATACTCAGCCCGCGGCGACTCACAAAGAAATTTACGAACGCTATTATGTTCCCGAATCAAGACAGATTGGCCGCGGACCTCTGACGTTTCAAGCAAAAATTGATTTTACGAAGCCCCGTGGGCCGTTGCTGTTGATCGCTGGCGGAGCAGATCGCGTCCTACCGGCTGAGCTGAACTACAAAAACTTTCTCGCCTACAAGAACACTCCCGCTGATACTGAGTTTGTCCAAACCTTCGGGCGTGACCACACGACGATCTTTAGTCCCGGCTGGGAACACGTCGCGAAGATCACGCTCGATTGGATTGATCAGCAATTCGCGGATTAATATCTAGGGGGGCGCTCTGGATTCATACAAGGCGACGTCTGCTGAGAGCTCGTGCTTGTTTGATCATCCGTCAAATCCATCGTTGCAGAACCCGCCGCCTGAGTCAGAGTCAGGATATCATGATAGATATTACCGCTCTTGATATTGTGGAAGCTTGCGGTTCCATAGATGGTTCTTAATTCTTCGTGGCACTTACGGTCTTTATCACGATTTTCATCATAGCGGCCTGGACGACCATCGGGTCCATCACCATCACACACAGTCACATAACCCTGCCAGTAAATACATTGACCCGTGCTATCCCACTCATAGTGAACCGGAACGGTCTCGCCGCGAACGAGGTCCACACGCGTGCCGTTGTCTGCCGTCACCGCATGAGCATCTACGGCTTGAAGTGCCGGAGCGAGCTCCGTGGTTTTTTGATTAAACATAAAGATCACAGGACCCACTTGATCAGAGAAGCGGAAAGACATGCGAGCCGTGCCTTCGAAATCATAGAAACTGGCTTTCAAAGATTTACCGACGGAAGCTGCCGTGAGTGGATTTTGCCCTGGCATTTGCACTGTGCCGCTCACGGACTGCACACTCCCCGGCAATTCCAAGGTTGAAGAACTTTTGCAACCGACAAGCGATAAAACCAAAGCCGATAATGTCAGACTGATAAATGGTGTTTTCATAAGACCCTCCGATGGGAGCACTTAGCAACGAGTATGCCCGTGGACTCTAGGAGCAAAATGCGCCGGAGAGGATTTACACGCAGGGAATGGTCTTGGTGTTTCGCAAGTGTTTCGGAAGGAATAAAGTGACAGCCCCGGGGTCTCCGAGGCTGCCTGTCGCGGGATCGCTTACTTATTCGCCCAGTTCACGAGCAAATTGAAATTCTGTTTTGGTCTATTGATATCGTACATGATGCCAAAGTGCGCCTCGGATCCATACTGTGGATCGAGACCGGCTTGGTAAGGCTCATCGAAGAGCTCGTACATATTCACTTCCTGAACGATGTCTGAATACTTCGTCGTTACTTCCGTAAAGAACTCATTCATACTGTCGTAGCAGCCCTTATCGCCGGCAAAGCCGCCGTCTTGATTTCCACGATACACTTCTGCACAGTTTGTCTCGTTCAAGTAAATAGGCACCTTATATTTTGTCGCCATTGCCCGCATTTGACCAAGATACATATCAAACCAATAGCCCTTGTTGCCGTACCATGGATAGTAGTGGAAGGTCACGACATCGAAGTTAAAACCTGAAGCCTTGGCCATATCGAGGAACCACATATCCCCGTTACGGTCATTGGGGCAACGGCCCGATGGACTTGTGTCATCACTATTACAGTTCGTCACGTTGATGGATGTCTTAATATTAATACCCAGCTCCGTCGCTGCCTGCTTGATACCTTTATATGTCTCCATCATTTCGTTGATGCGGTCTTGGGCTCCTATCTTACCCTGCAGATTCAGCTCGTTACCGATTTCGATGATCTCAAGATCTTTGCCGTATTTCTTTGCGATGTTGTAAGCCTGATCCTTTGTCATCGGATAGAACATCGGACGAAGCTTGATACCGTACTGTTTAGAAAGCGGAATCAAAGTATCAAGAATAATCGTGTTCGTGTAAGTCACATCGACACGATAGGTGCGCAGATTTTTTGCAGCCAGCATTTTAAAGACAGCTTCCGACTGACTGAGCTGGTAAACCGCGCGGATATCGTGACCGTTGACTCCCCAAAGCATTTTGCCGGAGCTTGCAACCGGAGTTGGCGTCGGTGTCGCTATTGGCACCGGTGTCGGAGTCGGAGTCGGCGCGACGGCCGTGCTCTTATTGATATAGACTGAGGTGTCTTGCATTTTATTATTTATAATTTGAAATGCATGGACACGAACACTGCCGTCAGCCATTGATGAGATGTTGAGTGGCGCTGAAAAGCCCCAGGGCTCACAAAAGACCCAAACTTGGCTTGTTGCCCTGCCGGCTCTATCGAAGGCCTCAACACGAACGTGCTGATTTGCTTGGCAAGAGCCATTCACTTCGATCGTAAGATGGTTTTTATCAATAACTTTATTCGCACCAGGTTTGCCGATGGTGATTGCCATCGCGCTGGCCGAGAAAAGTGTGAGAACGGACGTGATTAAAAGGTTTCCCCTGATTTGCATGAACTGCCCCCTAGCAGAAATTATTCACTAGAATCAGATTAGAAAGAGCACAGAGTGCTCTCGAGCGAATTTTTGCAAGCATCGCAAACTAAGACGATCCCACACTAAAACATCGTCACTTTGTATGTGCTCTGCTAAGAGAACACTTGTTTTCGCTGCCCTCTTTCGTCACTCCTATTTCCCTTTTTACTTTTAAAGATTTTTTTAATTCTGTAATCGCCTATAGGCGCAGGCATTATGCCACCACTTGAAGGTGCATTTTGGACGGCCTATTCCTGTGAATGAGAAGGAGGTTTCCGTGAGAACAATACTATTTCTTTTCTCTTTCATACTCTGGGCAGAGAGCAGTCTTGCAAAAATCGAGGCTGTCCTTGGTAATATTCCCCTGAAAGAAAATACCAATATCGTGGCCATGCCGCGAGTTTCTTCAAAAGAAGTGATTATCTCACGCGAACAATATGTGATCTCCTACAACAAAGAACGTCGCTCGCCGAACTGGGTGGCTTGGAAGGTGACGGCGGATAATCTCGGTACCGCCGCCCGCACCAATCGCTTTGAACAAGATAAGGAATTGCAAAATTACTTAGGCAAAATACCGAACGCTCTACCGGCCGTCACACCGGATGATTACCGCGGCAGCTGTTTTGATCGTGGCCACCAAGCTCCTTCAGCAGATAGAACCAACAGTGTTGAAAACAATCAGTCGACGTTCATGATGAGCAATATGCTGCCCCAGACGCCTTACTTGAATCGCTATCTGTGGGAACAAGTCGAGCGCTATACCCGTCAGCTTGTCAACGAAGGTAAAACCGTTTACGTGATCACAGGCCCGATCTATGATCAGAACTTTGGTTCGATTGGTCCTAAGCAAGACATCCCTGTGCCTTCGAAGATGTTTAAGATTGTGATCGTTCAAGACGGCAGTCAGCGCCGCACGTTCTCGGTGATTATGCCAAACATCTTAAGAAACGGCGAAGCCCCGACGAATAAAGAAGATCTTTGCAAAGATACAGCGACGCCAGGAGATACCCTCACCACCGAATGGCGCCGTTACCAAAGCAATGTCAGAGAGATCCAGAAAGAAGCGAAAATCTGGTTTACCCGCTAGTGTGACTCAGGGACGATGTCTTTTCCAAGAACTGGATTTTGCAGAATCGTGAAATCAATAATCTCAGGCCCGCTGAGTTCTACGGTCTCTTCCCGGCCGTAAGGGCGCACGTAGATGCGCTTATTCTCAGTCAGGGCCGCATGAATCTTTAAACCTTGAAAGTATTTAACAGCGCGGCTTGGAGTCTTAAACGGATGATCTTCTGTGAAGTATTCCGTCTTTGAATGATTGTCGTCGATCTCTTCAAACGTGGTTTTCACGATCTTGAGATCCCCTGCGCGATTCAGCAAAAACATTTCAGAGTAAGTCACGCCGCCAGTTCCTTGACGCCAGCCCTTCGGGTCTTGCAGGCCCTGCGGAAACTTAAATGGCTTTCCCGTATTCATCATCACATCAAGCAAATAGGCTTTACCATCTGCTGTCAGATAGGCACTGTCGCCGTAGCCTCCCATGAAATAGCTCTTAAACTTTGGATAGGCCTTGAGCTCTTTCGGAGGGATCATATCGAAGATATCCATGTCCAAAGTTCTCGGCGAAAGCTTCGTGTACTTAAAAAGCCCCTCGGGAGTCTTCACCGTCTGGCGACTGCGACCCGTCTCTCCTGGCAGGATCACTCGGGCTGACTCGACGATTTTATAATCGCCCTTAAAGGTCGTGGCCATGAATCTTTCTAAGCCTTTTCGGAAAGTCCAACTATAAGCGCGCATCTGATCGGTGAAAATCATCACGCCACCATCGCGATTGTTAAACTCGATACGGATGACTTTCTCGTGACCTTTTAATTTTAATGGAACCGGCTTAAAGGAATTCTTCTCGATATCTACGGCGTAAAGCGTGCCTTTTTTATCCAGTGCCATCAGAACATCGTTTCTCGCAGCAAGTTCTTCCGGAACCACGTTAAAGCGCGTCGCAAGCACCGTGAGCGCTGACGACATCAAGTACTGACGCACACTCTGACTGAGATCTTTACCATAGAGTGACAAGCCCGCCTGAAGCATCACTTCATAGGCGTAAGCGCCCGCGTCTTTTTGAGAGGTACTGAATTCTTGGTCACAGCCACCCACCGACAGCGGAATGTCACCTGCAACACACTGAACGTGGCCCATGGCCGTCGTGACTGAATGGCGGGATTCATGTATCAAGGTGCTGATATCTTCAAGAGGAGGAGCATTGAAAAAGTATCCACCGAGATAAATCGAATTCGATGCCGTTTGGTTATAGGCAATCGAGCCCATCTGCGTGAGATCAAGTCCCATAAACTTGGAATTCTTCGCAACATATCCGAGGAGATCTTTTAAATCGGCCTGTACTTGCGGAAGCCACTCCGGCGGAGCCTCGAGCTTTAAGTTATCCATCAACAACAAAACTTTGCCGAGCTTCGCTCTGTGCGAATCATCGCAAACGGTTTTCCCCTCAGGGATTTGCAAAGCGATCTTGGCAGCGAGTGCTTTGTACTGCTCTTCTGTAGGACATGGCAGATTGTTAAACGAATTCACTGCTCCCGGATCCGGCGCTTGAGAACTCTGCGAGTATTCTATTACTGATGCCTGTGGTGAATAACGGCCGAGCATCAACCCCACCAATGCGGCTGCAAATAAACCGAAGACTTTAAAGAAACTAATGTGTTTCATTTAAAACTCCCTCGATCAATTCTTGCTCTGAACTCGCGGCCATTGAAACGACTTTAGAATCCAAAGTGCGATAGTAAGCTTCTTTTTCTGTTTCACTGAGCGCCGTGTGCAGATTTCTAAAGGCCTGACGCTTCACCAACCAGTTTTCTTGGGGGCTCGCAAGCACTTGAGCATAGAATCCACGAAGTTCCGGCGCTAGAACAGAACTTGGTGCGCGACGAAGTGGCACTTGCTGCTCAAGCGCCTTGAGAATTCCCAGACGCTCCATCAGCATCGCCTTATACGGCTGGGGCTGCGTCGGATAAACTTGCGCAAAACGGGCGCGGACTTGGGTGAGATCTTCATTCCCGAAAGAGGCAAAGGCTTTGTTATCAAAAAGCGCTGAGTAAAGTTCCCCGCCCTGCAGGTTCTGCCAAGAAGTCTTTCGGGCGATGACTGCTGAGTGAGAATTGTTACTGACTGACGTCGCCGGTTGAACGGCAGGTTGTGAAGTGGCCGCGGTCTGTGTCGCTACCGCAGGAGTGCTTGGTTCTGCGGCCTCAGCCTCTGCGTGAGTTGCAACAGGGCGCGACTTTTTCCCGAGCCAATAGCACGAGATAAAAAGCGCAAGCACGACCACAAGATAACTCCAGAAGCTTTTCTTCATAGCGGACTTATCGGCTAAATTCGAGTAGCGGACGACCGTCCTTGGTCCAGCAAACAACCGGCCTTAAGTGTAATTACAGGGAACATTCATTTCTGAATCGCAGCTATACGGTGTGGACACTCCGAAACAAGGTTGGTACCAGAGTCCCACAAATAAGGAGACTCAAATGAAAGCTATTGTTTTTTCTTTCGCATTGGTTTTGTCAGGTGTTGCACATGCTAACTGCGTATCTGAAATGATGCCTAAAACTCACGGTGATCTTGAGTTGGCTCAACAGATGTGCCGTTTGGCTGCAAAAAGCTGCGACGTCGGCGCGATCATTCAAGCTCACAACGGTATCAACTACGCGGACGCGATCGCTCTTTGCGCTAAATCACCAGCTGTGGATTCTGATATGGCTGAGTGCTTGGCACAAGGTTACAGCTACTCGACTTGCCAACAGCACTAGTTGGTTTTTAAGTTCACATCTGCTGCCAAACTGGGGTGTCAGCGGGTGATGAACATCATCGTGGCAGCTGTTTCATTCACCACACGCTGAGAAATCGCCGGCTGATTGATGAAATAACCAAAGGCTCTCAGACGGTTCGTGCGCAGCGGACCGGGAGTTGTGTTTTCCAAATTCCACGTGCTTTGATAAGCAACATTGGCGAATTCTTTTTTCCAATCCCACGCATTGAAATGAGCCTGGCCCCATTGACGGGCACTGTTTGCAAGATGGCAGCTCGCACAGTCGAGAGTTCCCGGATTGTGCTTTGTCGGATTTTCATATTCATAGACGCTGACCATGATTTTCTTAATCTGTTCTTCACTGTATTTCTTTTTTGTCGTCGCGGAATCTTTAATCAGTTCTGAAAATGCAGGATCTTGTTGTGGTGGCGGCATCATTCCGCCGGTGAAACTTGCGAATTGCGGAGAGCTCACAATCACTCCCTGAGACATTCCCCCGATGCGGGCGACTTGGATATTTTTAGTCTGGCCACCAACCACATCAAATCCCTGGAAGATCCACATGAGTTCCCCGTTCATCACATTCATTGCGGTCACACGAACGAGGTTCTTCTCGCCGCAATATTTAAAAATCATCGTGCGAAGATACTTCCAGTACGGGCCTTCGTAGCCCTCTTGGCGGAGTTGTGGATGGATTTGCAGAGCATCGGTGGGCTTCCCTGAGGAAAGCTTTTGCCAATCTTGAAGGAGCTGATCAAAGGTGGCGTCGTCGAATTCATAAAAGCTATGCACACCGGCATCACGAGTCGTCACAGTGTCCGCAGCAACAAACACCGGCTGCCACACCAGACGAATCTGCTTGCGGCAGTTCTGCGGGCCTTCGCCCTCGGTGAAGCAAGGATCCAGCCGAATGGCCACTAACTTCAGCTGGTCGCGGTAAGTCACCGAGTTTGGAAACTCCGGAATCAACTGTGGCAAGGCTTTAAACACGGTCGTCGGAATCAGAATCCCCTGCGGGCCTGTGCCCTCTGCGGGGCTAATAAGTTGCTGATACTGAGAAGCCTCAGGCAACGGCAACAGAATAGAAATATCATTGAGGCTGAGAGCGAGCGCAGACGAAGCACTCACAGAAAGAAGAACTGCGATGACAAGACGAGGTAGGTATTTCATGTGTCTTAGTCATCGCAGTCCCAGGAGGCGAATTCAATCTTCAAATGGTTTTTGAAAGACAATTGAATACGCTATTGATTAGCTAGCCGCATTATTCCCAATGACGCTGCATTTTCTCGATTTTGTCGACGATCTCTTTTTTCTGCTCTGGAGTCAGAGTTTTGTGAAGAGCCGCCACCTTATCAAGGTACTTGTCGACTTTTGAATCCATGCGCGCTTGGCGTTCTTTGATCAGTGTTTTGACTTTCTCTTTGTCGATATCATCGGCAAGGATCATGGATTTCAAATCACCTTTCATCGATTGACGAAGAGCTTTTTCTTCAGCGAAATCTTTTTTCATTTCACCGACGATGTCTGCGAGCAATGCTTTTTGCTGATCATTGAAATCAAGTTTGTAGGCAATGGTCTCGCTGATCGCTGTCATTTTTTCTTCAGGCGATCTGTGGCAACCAGAGGCCATCATACCGATACCGCCGATGGCGAGTAAAATACCGAGGGCTCTAAAGCCTCTACGGAAATGGGGTCTATGGCCCCAAGGGCCTCTGCCAAAATGTCTGTGATCGAATTTCATATATTCCTCCATTCAAAGGGGTTCGTGTTCATGAAATCAGTGTATTGGCTTTTAAAGCCCCCGTGGTTGCAGGAATGTTAATGATTGTAACAAATTGTAACTGCTTGATTATTCTGAGAAAAACGCTTTTAGCGCGGCGATGTTTAGACTATGATGTCCTTATATGAATCGCATAGCACTGATCGATGACGACCACAAATTAGGTGAGCTTTTGAAGCAATACTTTCTGCAATTCGAATTGCAGATCACGCAGTATACGACGCCTTCAGAAGCTTTCTCGGGACTTAAAAGAGAAAAGTTCGATGCGATTATTTTAGATGTGATGCTACCTGAGATGGATGGCTTTGAAGTCTGCAAAAAAATTCGTACCTTCAGCGATCTGCCGATTCTGATGCTCACTGCGCGCGGAGAAACTTCTGATAAAGTTTTAGGTCTTGAACTCGGTGTCGATGATTACCTGCCGAAACCTTTTGAATCGCGCGAGCTTGTGGCACGCATGAAGAGTCTCATTCGTCGCTATAAAAAACCTTCTTCGGCGGCGAAGCTTAAGTCCGGCGAGCTTGTGTTAGATACGCAACTTCGCGCAGGCTATCTCGGCAGCGAGAATCTTCAGCTCAGCACTCACGAGTTTGAATTGTTAAAGTTACTCATGACCCACTCGGGGCAGAGCCTTTCCCGCGATCGCATCATGGATGAACTCCGTGGTGTCGACTGGGAGGCCTACAATCGCAGCATCGATGTGGCGATCAGCCGCCTTCGTCAGAAATTAAAAGATCCCGCAAAAGATCCTGTCTTTTTGCGCACTGTTTGGGGCGAAGGTTACTGCTTCATCGCCCCTGTCGAGGAGATCGTATGAGACGCGACCGCGACCAACGCCGCCGTGACTGGGAACATCGTCGCCACCAATATCGTGAACACATGGAACATTGGAAGCGCGAACATCCATGGCAACATCGCTACTTCAAACGCTATGGCAGCCGCCTAGGCCCGCGCATTCTGATCCGTATCTTTCTGACATTCTTGCTGACAGCCTTTGTCTTGCTAGGCGGAGTGTTCATGCTGAGCCGAACGCTCAGTCCTGATCACCGGCTTTCTCCGGCGATTGAAAAGAATGTCGTGTTCTATCTTGAAAGCCTTCAACAAAAACTCAATCAATCACTGAACGAAGACGGCATTAAGAATTTTGAGAACGAATTAAAACTCTCAGCCCGTGTCGAGGGCTTTGATCGCCTCGCTGATCAGCAGGGTTTGCCAAAGTTTTCGGACCTGCACGAGCAAGATGAAAAGTTTTCGGACAAGATTGCCGTCGGTCACAGTGGCGGCTATTTCTTTGCAGAGCTGAAAGGAGCCTCACCGCGAACGGTGTGGTTTGTTTCTCCGCGCGAGTTCCCACGCAACTTCACTTTCCCGTTTTTAGGCATCGCGGGTTTTATTCTATTTATTCTGGTTTTGAGCTTCCTCACGATCCGCTGGATGATGCTGCCGATTAAGTCCGTTCTCGTCGGCGTCAACAAAGTCACCGCCGGCGATCTTAGGTATCGTATTCATATGCGCCAGCGCGGCGACTTCCAAATTATCGGTGAAGCCTTTAATCGCATGGCCGATGGGCTAGAGAAAATGCTTGTCGCTAAAGAGCAGCTCCTTCGCGACGTGAGCCACGAACTCCGCAGTCCCCTCACTCGCGTGAGTGTCGCCGTTGACTTGATGCCAGATGAAAAGCTCAAAGCTTCCATTAAAGACGATCTTCGCAAGATGGAGGACCTGATTTCGCAGATTCTGGAATCTTACCGCATTAAAGAGGGCGTTCGCCTCCAGAAAGCCCCGGCAGATCTTTGCGAGCTGATTGAAAATGTCGTCGGCGATTATGAGGCTTCAGCTCCCGGTGTGAAGTTCAGTTCTTGCAAAGACGCCGTGGTTGAAATCGATGCAATGCAAATAGAACGCGTTCTGATCAACTTGATTGAAAACGCCATCAAGTATTCTAAGCCTGATTCTTCACCGATTGTGGTGACTCTCGATAAATCAAAAACTGATTGGCTTATCAAAGTCCGCGACAATGGCACTGGTATTTCTGAAAAAGATCTGCCGCATATCTTTGAGCCTTTCTACCGTGCTGACGCTGTTCGTACGCCTGGCAAATCCGGCTTTGGGTTGGGCCTTGCCATAGCAAAAAGCATCGTAGAAGCGCATCAAGGAAGCCTGACAGTCTCGAGCCAGCTCGGAGAAGGATCTGAATTCACGATCCGCCTGCCTGCTGACAAATATGACTAAGAACGGACATTTCTTTCCAAACTCAGCCTCGGCCCCGCGATATCATGGCACAGAGGTGAAGCTATGCAAGAAAATCTCAATAATCAAGACAGAGATATATTAGAAGCCGGCACAGGTTTCATGATGAGCCTCTATCAAATGGTCACCCAGCTTGAGCACAATGGTTATAGCGAAAACCTCGGGGCAAAGGGCGATCATTTTGAAGCACGCTCTGGAAAAATTAAACTTTATCCAAAAGATTTTGTTGTCGACAAAATGCTTCGCTTCGAAAACACATCTGACCCGGATGATCAGGCCATCATTTATGCAATCTCAGCTCCTCAGTTGGGGGTTAAAGGCGTTTATGTTGATTCTTATGGAATCTATCAAGACAGCATTTCTCCAGAGTTACTCAGAGCGCTGAGGCAGGAAATTCACGAAATACACTAATGCGCGTGCTTAAAGTACTGGACGGCGCGCTCATGCTTTTTCGCGGCTGCCAGGGATTTAAAAGTGCCGAGGTTTCGGCGTTTGCCCGTTTTTGGGTTTTTCTTGCGGGAATAAAGACGGTATTGGCCGGTTTTGAGTCGACGGATCATAGGGTCTCCTGAAAGTGAGTTTAAAACTTTCGACGGCCCGCGGAGTTTATTTTTTCGCGATCTTCTGAGCAATCACCGTTTGGTGCCAAGAAGTCTTTTCGTCAAATTTTCCGCCCTGGAGAACTCCCCACGTATTGACGACGCGGAAGCCCGCTTTCTTCAGCATCGCTTTCATTTCTTTGTGCGAGTATACGTTCTGGCTGAATGAACCACGGGTGATCTCGGTTTTCTTTGTGCGTGCATCAATGATTGTCCAGTGAGACTGCGTGCGCATTTTTTTAAAATCGAGATTTGCTTGGTCGATCATGAAAACGTTTTTGCTGATTTCATAGCCGGCATTCAATGGTTTCGCGAGACGGTGTTTTGCGCCGTCGCCGTTGATCGTGTTAATCACGAAGAAACCGCCAGGCTTTAAAACTTTGCTCACTTCTTTAATCACGCGGAAATCATCGCTGCGTTTATCAAAGAAGCCAAAGCTGTTATACAAAGACACAACGAGATCGAAGCTGTTCTTTTCGAAATACTTTGAAGTCTCTTTCATATCGCCGCGAATAAAACCGATCTCAAGCTTGTTCACTTTCGCGCGGATCTCTGCCACATCGAGGAAGCTCTTCGTGTAATCAAGACCAATGACATCAAAGCCGCGCTTTGCAAGCTCGATCGAGTGACGGCCTTCACCGCAGGCAAGATCCAGCACTGAGCAGGGTTCTTTAATCTTAGCTTGGCGCAAAACCTCGTCGACTTCCATCGCCGTCTGTTTGCCCTCGCGGGATTTAAACATCACCTCGCCGGTAATTGGTTTAAAGAAGCTTTTCCACCAGTTTTTTTGCGCCTTTTTCATGTTTACTCCAGGTTGATGCGGGGAATATTAGGTGAAGGATCACGAAAAAGATACTATATTCCCGGCATGACAGCTTACGAACAACTCGGCGGAGAAGAAGTTCTCCGCAAACTCACTCAGCGCTTTTACGAAATCATGGACACCGTCGAAGACTTCAAAGAACTTCGCGCCATGCATCCGGGGAACATTCAGGGCTCTGAAGAGAAACTTTTTATGTTCCTTTCAGGCTGGCTGGGTGGACCGAATCTGTTCATGGAAAAGTACGGCCATCCCCGTCTGCGGGCTCGCCACATGCCGTTTAAAATCGACAAAGAGGCCCGCAATCAGTGGGTTATGTGCATAGTTCAAGCTTTTGATGATGTGAAAATTGGCGAGCCTCTACGCACAGAGCTTCTGCATTCCCTGCTCAAGCTCGCCGACCACATGAGAAACGTTCAAGAAGCAACGTGAGGAGTTTTTGGCGCTGTCTTTTCGATGGCGCCGGCATTTTTATGACGTGCGCCCGGAACGTGGCTCTCAAAGCATTGCATTCCGCAGAACACGTAACCTTTGCGTTCGCCGTTACACGTAGAAACACTGCAAATATAATAGTTGGCGCCTAATCCGATCGGCTTTTTACAGGTGCTGCATTTACGCCAGTAATCTTGGGGTGTAGAGTCCATGCTCCTATTTTAAACAGCTCTAGTGGGCTTTATCAAGAGGACAACGACCAGAATTTTGGCAGCGCACGAGAGCGTCTTGAAGCTGCTGCATCTCGCCGAGATTATATGGGATTTCCACGTCGAAGCCTTTGCGCACGCCGCCCATTTGAGAAATAAAAATAAACTTCTCTAAACCATGGAAGTTGTTCTCGGTAAATTTAAAATCAGCATTGTGCGCGGTGAAGTTAATTTTGTTCGCAAACTGCGTGAGGTGCCACATAAAGCGGTCTCGCTGCATTTTCGCCTTATCCATCGCTGCACTGAAGTCGTGCCAGCACTTTACTTCACCGACGAGCTCGACATGCTGAGTGCCCTTGTTCACAACAACCAGATCGAGTTCTCCAACTGTGCCGTCACCGACATCGTACTCAACACCTGAAGTAAGCGCGTAGTGGTCTGCAGGAAAGGATTGTTGCATTTGCAAGATAACGACCTGCTCGCAAACGGCGCCGTCAGGTTTATAGTTCACGCCCGTGTCTTTGATCGCATCAAACAAAACTTGAAGCTTTGGCGGCAAAGGAGGAATCGGCTTTCCGGCAAAAACAGAAACTGAAAAGAAAAACACCACTGCCGGCAGAATATACTTCATAGAGCCCCCTCTGAATTCGAAGACCTCGGTCTAACAGCCCCAAAAGCTCTTGTCTAGGGGCTCCCGATAGTATTTCCTTATTACATATGATTTCCGTGCTTAAAAAGATGCCAAATTCATCAGGGGCGAAGAGGCTTATCCTGTTTCATCACGCCGGCGGCGGTGGCGGCCAGTACTTTCCGTCTTTAAAGCCGTTTACTAGCAAATATGAAATCTATTGCATGGATCTGCCCGGCCGCTTCCTGCGCCTGGATGAACCCCCGTTCACTTCGATGACAGAGCTATTGACTGCGATGAAAGAAAACATCCTCGCACTTCCGCCGCTGCCCACGTATTTCTTGGGTCATAGTTTCGGCGCGCTCGTCGCTTATGCTTTGGCGTGGGAACTTCAGGGGAACATCGATCTTCGCGGTCTGGGACTTTCGGCACTCCGCGGATCTTCTCCAGAAAGCCGCTTAGGTCACGAACGCCTCAGCACCATGACGGATACAGATCTTGTAAATGAAATTGAAAAGTTTCAGGAGCTACCAGCGATTGTAAAACGTGAACCGACGTTTCTGACGATGACCCTGCGGGCTCTTCGCAATGATTTCTCGGTGATGGCGAGTTTTCATAATCCGCATCGCCAGGAAAAGCTCGCGGTCCCGACTTTGGTTTTCGGCGGCACGGACGATCCGCAGGTCTCTTTACAGGGTTTGAGCGAATGGCAAAACCTCGTGGAGGCGAAAAAAAATCCCCTGCTCTTCACAGGGGATCATTTTTATATCTTTTCTCAGATGCCCGGAGTCTTGGGCGAGTTGCTTAAGCTCTAAAGAGTGAGCTTTTCTTTACGAGCATAATCTTGCCAGAGCAAAACCATTTTCTCGCGCGTCGTTTTTGCATCACCGAGTTTAACACCCGTGAGCTTTTCCATTCCACCGACAGAGGCTGCTTGAACACGAGCGTCTTTATCGTTAAGGAATTTCGTGAAAAGTTTCAACTCGTGATCCGCCGGCTTTTGTGCCATGGCTTCAACGATTTGTGAACGGATCCAAAGACTTTCTTGATTGCGGAAGTTGTACTTTTGATTCATCTCTTCCCACAAAAGATCGCGCACTTCAGGACGAGGGCTCTTTTGCAAAACGTCGACCGCCGCCGAGCGAACCACGAGAGCTTTGTCTTTCAAAAGTTTCTTCGCCAGTTTTTGTGCTTCAGGATCATTCACTTCAGCCAGTGCCACTAAAGCGGCGTTACGCATGAACCATTGCTTGTGAACAGACGCTTTCAAAAGATCCGGCGTCGATTTTTCGCGACGGCCTTCAGCAGCCATCATCAAGGCGCGCCAACGAAGACGCATGCTTTGATCTTCGGCAAAGGCAACAGAGATAAACTCTTTGTACATATCTTCCGTCGTTGAAAGCAAAGCTTGGGTGCGGTTTTCTGGTGGAAGATTCAAGATCTCCATCACGCGGGGGCGCAGATTGTTTTTAGCGGGAATAGCCGCTTGCACACTCAACGTAGGAACGAGAGCCAAAGTCGCAGTCAGGATTAATTTTTTCATACTAACTCTTTTTGTTGAAGTTTTCGAATTCAGCAAGAAGCTTTTCGTTTTCATCAGCTGGTGGAGCCGCAGGTGCAGGTTCAAGAGTGCCGGACTTCTGTCCTTCCACTGCAGCGGCAAATTCCGCCATCAGGGAGTCATCAATTGCGCCCGCTGCTTCTGTCGAAGCCGCCGGAGCCGGTTCTGCCGCCGGTGCCGTGGCTTCAGCAACAGGTGCAGCAGCAGCCGCTGGGGCTGCTGCTGGTGCCGCCGGAGCGGCTGGGGCTGCGGGAGCTGGCGGAGCGGCCGGAGCTCCACCACCGCCACGAACGGCCTCGAGCTCTTTTGTCAAACGCGCGTTTTCTTCTTTGAAGAATGAAAGATCCGCGATGTCTTCGCTGATAATTTCATACTCCGCTAAACGGGCTTCTAGTTCTTTGATTTTTGCTTCGTAATCAAGACGCTCTTTTTCAGCTAGGCCCGCTGCTGCAGAAGCTGCTGCTGCGATGTCTTGAGCGCTGGGTCCACCGGTACCGGCTTGGGCTGCTTTTGCTGCTGCCGCCGCTTTATCTTGTAGACCGACAATTTGTTTTTCTTTTTCTTCGAGAGCTTTTTTTAACTGAGCAAGCTCTTGAATCATTTCAACCGGAGCTTCTCCGCCGGCACTGGCACCTGCGGCGCCCTCATGAATAGAACCCGCAGCTTTAATGCTGGCTTGCTGTTGTTCCAGGATTTTTTGTAAAGTCTTTTCGATTTTGACAGTGTCGGCACCGCCACCACCGCTGGTATCGAAAGTATCAACGCCTTTTGCACCAAAGAAAGTGCGATATGCGAGATAGATCGCCGAAATTAGGATCAATGCCACCAAAGTTTCAATGATGGCCGCGTTATAATGACTCCAAAATTCCAAAAATTTTTCCATGCTTAGCTCATTCTCACCGCCTAGTTGCACAAGGTCAAGAAGCCTCGGTAAAACTCTCCTTCTTTCCGTCTAGACCAAAGAAGGGGCCTCGTGCTAGCGTGTTCTTCAAGCAGGTGATTTATGTCGCAAACGCCGTTCGATTTAATACTCAAAAACGCCACTGTTCTTGTTCCAAACCCACATGGTTTAGGCCTTATCGAGGACAAACTCGACGTGGCGGTCGCGGACCGCAAGATCGCAAAAATTGCCCCGCAAATTAATGAGTCCGCAGCAAAAACCCTGGACCTTAAAGGCTTGCATTTGCTGCCCGGAGTGATCGACTCCCAAGTTCATTTTCGCGAACCGGGTTTGACTCATAAAGAAGACCTTGAAACAGGAACTCGCGGTGCCGTCCTTGGTGGAATAACAACAGTTTTTGAAATGCCGAACACGGCCCCTTCAACTACGACTCAAGAAGCCTTTGAAGACAAACTCCATCGTGCCCAGAATCGCTGTCACTCTCACTATGCCTTTTTCATCGGCGCTTCGGCTGAAAACGCGAGCGAATTAGCAAAACTAGAAGTGCTTCCCCACTGCTCTGGCGTCAAAATCTTTATGGGAAGCTCCACCGGCAGCCTGCTCGTGGATAACGACGAGGCGCTTGAAAAAATCATGCGCTCCGGTCATCGCCGCGTGATTGTTCACTCGGAAGATGAAGCCCGCATGCGCGAGCGCCGTCACATCGCTACGGATTCCCAGGACGTCCACATGCATCCCGTATGGCGCGATGCTGAGTCGGCTTTGATTTCAACCAAACGTCTGATAGGCCTTGCTCGCAAAACCGGCCGCAAAGTTCATGTTCTGCATGTTTCCACCGGCGATGAGATGGACTTCTTGCAAGACAAGAAAGATATCGCCACGGTCGAAGTTTTACCCCAGCATCTGACGCTGTTTGCTCCGGACTGCTATGATCGTTTGAAAAACTATGCTCAGCAGAATCCGCCGATTCGTGAAAAGCGCCATATGGACCGCATCTGGAAAGCGGTTCTCGACGGCACGGTGGATATTATCGGTTCGGATCATGCGCCACATACGCGCGAAGAAAAAGAACGCCCTTATCCGCAAAGTCCTTCGGGCATGCCGGGCGTGCAAACACTGCTACCGATTATGCTCAATCACGTGAACCAAGGTCGCTTGCCACTCACGCATTTTGTGCAACTTGTGACTGAAAATCCACGCCGCGTATTCGGCCTCAAAGACAAAGGCCGCATTGAAGTGGGCTGTGACGCCGACTTCACGGTTGTCGATATGAAAAAAGAGCGGGTGATTGAAAACAGCTGGATCGCCAGCCGCTCCGGCTGGACTCCCTATGATGGAATGAAAGTTCAAGGCTGGCCGACGCACACGATTTTGCTCGGCGAAGTCGTGATGGAAAACGATTTCATCGTTTCTCCGCATCGCGGTCAGGGAGCTTGGTTTGAGACCAACTAACGGCCGACAAGCGGCGCTGTCCTTCTTTTTCGGCGGGCTTCTTCCCGTCATTGCCTTTACTGTGATCGAAGAAAAGTACGGCGTGATCGCGGGTCTTATCGCCGGCATGGTGTTTGGTTTTGGCGAAATTCTTTTTGAACTCATTCGTCACCGCAAAGTCGCGACGATGACTTGGATCGGAAATGGTTTATTGCTCGTCCTCGGTGGGATCTCGCTGATTTCCAGCGAAGGACTGTGGTTTAAACTTCAGCCCGCCATCATGGAGGGTGCTTTTGCGATCGCCATGTGGGGCTCGTACCTTATTAAAAAGCCGCTGCTAGTTTTCCTCGCTGAAAAACAAGGTCAACAGCTGCCGGAGCCGATTAAGAAAAAACTTGGTGGCGTGACTCTTCGGACCGGGTTTTTCTTTGCGATTCATACTGGCCTCGCCATTTGGGCAGCTCTGGAGTGGACGACAACAAACTGGGCCTTGTTAAAGGGCATTGGTCTCACCGTCAGTTTTATCGTTTATTTGGGGGCCGAGGTCTTTTATCTGCGCCGATCTGCAGTTAACATGAAGGAATGAAGAAGCTTCTCGCTATAATTTTGTGTTTCTCTGCGACCGTTAGCTGTAGCAAACTCGATGTCGCCGTTTCGTGGGCTGATACCTATATCGTTTCGCAAGTGGATGACTATTTTGATATTAAGTCTACGCAAAGAAAAGATCTCAAAGAATCACTGAAGAAAGACATTGAGAAGATCCGCAAAGAACAATTTCCTCTGTGGGCGGCAGAACTCCGTCGCTTCGAAAAAGATGTTCGTGACGATACTCTTAATGAAGCGTCCTTCCACGACTATTTTGATAAAACTCTGGATACCAGTAAAAAGATTCAGCCGTACTTCGCCGACACCGCCGTTAAGTTTATTTCAACGACGACACCGGCTCAGCTAGAACATTTTGAACGCACCCTGCGAAAAAATAACGTAGAGGATGAAAAGAAGATTCAAAACGGCAAGAAGACCCGTAATGAAACCCGTAAGAAATATCTTCGTTGGGTGGAAATGTGGATTGATTCTCTGTCGAAAGACCAAGACCAGCTTTTGAACCAACATTTGGATGAAAACCCTTTCCCCGCATTAGCACTAGTAAAAAATAAAAACTACGTCCTTGAGAAGTTTCATGAAGCCCGAAAGTCTCCCGAGAGCCTTAAAAACTTCGTCCGCAACTACTACCATAACAAGTATCAGTACGCAGACCCTGACTATCAGAAGGCTTTGGTGAGCTATCAAGCCGGGCTTGAAAAATTCATTTACAGCCTTATCAAGTCCATGAACGAAAAACAGAAGAAGCTTCTCAGTGAAAGTCTCACGGAAAAAGCCTCTTCTTTGGAGCGCCTCGCTGCTAAGGACTAGAAAGCAGCAAGACTCCAAATTTAAATTTTAAAAACTACGGACCGCATCTTCTCCACTGAAGGTGGTACACCAAACCTGATGTCAAATCGGCAGAGTCGACCGTGATCATAGTTTGTTGCTGTTGGCGGTTTGTTTGCGCCATGATCGAGCTGTTCACGCGAAGATTCACGCTAGCTCCGCACGGAGTCCAAACCATAGTTTGCGCCACGAGACCATCAGACAAAGTATAGTTGTCATTAGTAGGACCAGAGTACACACGGGCAAAGCGAGGACCGCGAGATCCTGCCCAAAAGTACTCAGTATCCATACGAGTGTAAGCACCCGCCGCTGGAATCAAGTTGAAGCCGCGATAATCCACTTGGAAAATGGAAACGCTGTAACCATTAGGGACTTGAACCGGAATCGAGATGTTGCACGATTTGCGATCCACTGTTCTTCCCGTTGTCGAACCCGCTTCCGCCAAGTACGAATCGAAAAGAATACTGAGCGCCGTCTCATCCGGACTCAAGGTGACGCTCGCACTTCCGGCAGGACACCCTGTGCCTCCGTAAGCAGGCTGACCGAGTTTAAGGCCAGTTTGCGCCTGAGCTGTTAGACTCCCCGCAACAAGTAGCACGGAAAGAACAGACGATAGTAGCTTCATAAAAATCCCCCTTTTGGTGTTAATGGTGGTTTCATTTTGCAGAAACATCACTCACGCAGAAACACTAAAGCAAAGCACGGGCCAAGTGTTTTGGAGACTGAACGAAACTGGTGCGTTTTGGTTTTTCGGTGTCGGATTGTCCGGAGATTTTTTATTTCACTAAGAAGGGAACAGGACGAAGTGTTTCGGTGCTACCATCTTCGCGAATGAGTTGCGCTGAGAGTTTTTGAGTGCCACGTGAGATCGGCCACATTAAATTCTTGTTTGTAGTTTCACCTAAGTACTTTTCATTCATCCACCAGCGCACGCGGTCTTTCGCGCCGGCGTTTTCAACTTTAAGCTCTAGTGCCTGCGCGTTGGCTGGTAAGCGCGGATCCCAGGCAAGCTCCACATGCGGGAGCGGGAATGAAATGCGCGCCTCCGTATGCACCGTTCCTACCGCCGAATTTGCTACCGAGCCCACGGTGTTTTTTAGCTCTGTGCCGGGGATGAAATATTCGGTGTAAGATTGGCACTCATTCGCGGTCTTTAATGTCACCATCTCACCTTGTTTGCAGATCTCTTGCGCGATGAGGTTTTCATTCAATGCCAGCGGTTTGGTCGCCGGCATTTCTTGATTGAGATAATTAAACACCGATCTTAAGAGCAAAGCGGGACCACGCGCACCGGTGTTCCCCTCTGTCGGACGACGATCCAAATCGCCCATCCACACGCCGACCACATAGCGGCCGTTAAATCCGACAGCCCAGGCATCACGATAATCGGTGGCGGTTCCGGTTTTCACTGAAGTTGGTGCCGGAAAGTTCAGAATCGAAGTGGCACCGAATTCCATCAAACGTGCTTTCGGATCAGCTAAGATATTGCTTACCAAACTTGCCGCCATTGGTTCCAAGATGGGTTCTGTGGTGCGAGTCGGCTCCATCTTAAACCAGCGAAGCGGACGCACGCGTCCTTCGTTGGCAAACAAAGTATAAGCTTGCACCAGATCCAATAACGTCACTTCACTGCTTCCGAGGGCTAACCCCTCGCCATAAAAATCAGCGTTCTCGCGCAAGGTTGAAAACTGCGCGCGTTTCATAAATTCTAGCAACGCTTCCGGTGTCACGAACTTGACGGTCTTAATCGCCGGAGTGTTCAGAGAATTCCCGAGAGCTTCACGGATGGTCACCGGGCCATAGTATTCTCGGCTGTAATTACGAATGGCGTGCACTCCGCGGCCAACAGCAGTTACTAGCGGCTCATCAATAATCACTGTCGCCGGTGTCCATCCCTTTTGAAAAGCCAGACCATATAAGAACGGTTTTAGTGTTGAACCCGGCTGGCGCGGAACAAGAACCGTATTGTAGCTCGTGCCGCCTGAAACGGACCATGCAAGCACTTCCCCCGTCTGATGATCCGCCACCAACAGAGCGCCGTGATTCACGTTCTTCTTTTTAAGGTTTTCAATTTCATGATCTAAAAGATTCTGCGAAAAATTCTGCAGGCCACCGTCGATCGTGGTTTCAATAATGCCCGCGGTTACTCCGTGGCTCTTTCCCCACTCTTGAAACGACTTCCGTGCAAAATCAGAAAAGGCACTGGCATTGATTTCAACCTGCGACATCCGCGACAGATCAAAGCCACTTAGTTTTGCCACATGAATCGACTCTTCACTCGCAAGATCAATCCCCATGTCTTTTGCGAGCCACTCGATCCGCTTAATCAGTCTTTCAGGGTAAAGTTTCGGATCAAACGACGACGGCGCACGAACCAGCACGGCAAGGCTCAGCATCTCGGCGTGGTTCAGAGTCCCGATGTCGCGGCCGAAATAATATCTTGAAGCCTGATTCACTCCGCGGCGTTTGCCACTGTAAGGAACTTGATTCAGATAAAATTCGAGGATCGTGACTTTATCCCAGCGTGCCTCAAGCGCGTACGCTTCCCAAGTTTCAATCCAACGTGACCAGAACGTGCGCGGTCGAGGTGTCAGCATTCTGACAACTTGTTCAGTAATCGTACTTGCGCCCCGATGAATCTGCCGGTCCCGAAGAGCCGCATAAAGTGCGCTCGCCCGCCCCTGCCAATCAACACCCATATGAGTGTAAAACTTGCGATCTTCCGAAGTCAGAAACGCTTTGACGAGAAACTCCGGCACCGCCGAAATAGCGACTTGATCGAACTCGTTCCAGCGATTGTCGTAGGTATCAACGAGGCGATCGCCGCGACGATCGACAATCAACTGACGCTGAACTTGGCCTGAAACCTCAAACGAGTTCTTCGGCGGCAAGCGGAAGTCATAGATCGTCTTTCCCATGACAGCTGTCACAAGAAAAACGAATCCAAGAATCATCCCGCGCACCACTTTATACACTATTGAACCTCAAGAGTATCCGCTGTGGTTTTACCAAAGACATCCGGGTCATACATTTCTTCTGCATGCATCGGCATCACAACAAACGAGCCCGGCGCAATGGCTTGGGCCATGTATGAAAGCTGATAGCGACCTTTTTCAAGGTACTCCGAGTAGAAACGGACGCTGTCGTGACGAATTTCTTGATGATAGAATCCATAGAAGCTTTCTGAGAAGTAGTTCCAGTCATCAAACTTCCATAGATAAGCACCGCGATCGATCTTGTCCTTAGCTTTGTTAGCATCTACAGCCGATGTGTTTGCCAGATCTTCGTTCAAGACCTCGAGGCCGCCTGGAACCGGATCATTCACAACGACAAAGCTGCGAGCAGATGGGACGTTGACGTAAAGGTTCACGCGAACGAGTTCACCTTTTTTAATTTTCATTGGCGAGGTCAAAAGAACAAACTTACCTGCGCGCTCAACGAGGTACTCACGGCGAGCTTCGATCCCAGCATTACGGCTTTTCGCGAAGTCTTCTTTCGGTGCGTAGGTGATCGCGGCCGTATAGTACAATCTTCCTTGGCCTGTGCGATCGATTTGAATCTCGGTTTTCGTGCCCGGATCTGTTGGCAGAATATCGCGTTTAAATTCCAAAGGCTTTTGACGGAAATCTTTGATCTCGCCCGAGCCAAAGTTTTTACCCGCCAAAGAAACACTGACTTTCATTGCCGGCTTCGTGGCTTCATAACGGCGGCCGTAATCAATCAAGGCTTCGGAGCAGAACATGTTCTCTTGAGTGTTTTCCCAGCGTTCTTTGCCCTTACGAGCCTGAGTGATGGTGCGAACCAGTTTGAATGGCACATCTGAAATCATCGACTGAGCCCAAGGTTTTACCGCCGCCTGAGAGAGGGCTGATAAAATCGCACACTGAGTGCGCGTTTCAGTGGAGTGAATGCGTGTCCAGCCGAAATCCTGCACTTCAGAGAAGCGGAACTTACCGCCGGTTTCATTCGCCGTTCCTAAGATCGCACTGAGGGCCTCTTTCGCCGCCGCTTCACGATCCGAGAACTGTAATGCTGCTTGCAAGTAGTGAGCCTTCCCGAAGAGATCCATGGTCTTGATGTGAGAACGATAGCGCTCAACATCTTGTGAGTTAATAGACTTCGATTTCGCTAAAGCCGCAAGAGCCACTGCCCGCACCGTCGAAGACATCCCCGCCGAGTAGAAGCTCGGAGAAACATCCGTACGAAGCATTCCCAAGAGGTACTTGTTCAACTTCTCAAGCATCGCCGCAGGAACTTTTTCACCGCGCTCTTTGAGCCAGCCAAACGCAAGCGCCGTGTAAGCACTCAAGTAAGGTGACACATAACTGTCTTTTGCCTGGTAGTAGCACATGCCCCCATTCGGAGCTTGGAAGCCCGTCGCATCTTCGAGAGTCATTTTCACGATCTCCGGAGCTTGAGGCCATTTAAAGTTCGGATCAATATAGTCTTGCAGCTTGAAGAAACTACTCGCCGCCACACCTTTTGTGAGGCGCTGTTCCCAGCACATATATGGATAAGAGCGCATGTAAGCAAACGCGCTTTCCACGTTACCGATCACGGTTCCTGTTGCCGCAACTGTTATGTTACCCACATCCGTGTAAATATCTTTCGGGAAGCTCACCGCTTCTTTGGATTTCGCTTCGGTCGTAGAAACATAGTTTGCTTCCGTCAGGAATGAGCGTTTTCTGAGGACTGGCAAATCGGATTTCATGCCGTCTTTATCCAGCGCATCCCCCGCAACCACTGTGAACTGGATATTGCCGTCAGCAGCGTTACGGATTTCTTTTAAGAGCGGCACCTTCACGTCGAAGTCAACAATCTGACGCTTGTATGGTTCTGCATGCACTGTTTTTTCAATGAGTGCGTTGCTCTTCGGATCAAGAACCACATCACCCGTTGCGCTCACAGTGACTTTCAAGTCGCGGGGTTTATCCGTGCGGTTCATCACACTGAAAGCCCCTTTAAAGGTATCACCTTCACGGACGATATTAGGCATCACCGGGCGAACTTCTGTCGGGCGATTGGCTTTGAATGTGCCTTGGCCAAGTCCCATGCGATCGCTCGCCGTTGTCGCGATCACAAGAACACGCCAGCCTGTAAGGTTGTCAGGGATTTTAAAATCAAACTTTACTTGGCCTTTATTATCGGCTTTCAGAGAAGGATTCCAATACGCAACGTACTTAAAGACCGAGCGCATAGAAAGACCGCCCCCGTCACCACCGGCATTGGCGCCCTTCTTTTCAAACTTTCTGCGCCCCACGAGCTGCATTAATATATCAAAATTCGTCACATCTAATGGATCGAGCTGATAGAAGCCCTTATAGATATCAAAGTAATCGCTTCCGCCGTTGATGAGGTCAAACACGGCCTCATCAAGAACTGCGACAGCAAATTCGACTTTCTCAAGCGGACGCGGCGATTTGGTCGACGCTGCTAAGTTGACTGTGACTTTCGAGCCCGGCTTGTACTCCGGCGCATCTGTCACAACTTTGACATCAATCTTTTTCACCGGATTGTCTGGAACGATTTTAATGTAACCCATCTTAAACGTCGGTTTACCAAGATCGACTTGGTTTTCACCCAGCGGTTTTACCACCCGCGGAGAGAACACCGTCACCGACAAATGCGCTCCCGGCAGCATGTCTTCAGTGATCGGAACTTCTACAACCGGTGTTGAGGTGTCAAATTTTTGAGTCCACGATTTCAAAACGCCATAACGTTCAATCGAAATCAAAGCCTCAGCCCCCGGGAATGGATTCTGTACGAGGTATTTCGCGGTCTCACCGACTTTTGGATTCGACTTCTCAGCAATGATACTTAAAGAAGAGTTCTCATCCGTGTCCCAGACGACGATATCTTTACCCGCCACATACATCGACTGAGTATTGACGTTCTCGCGACCTTGTCCATCTTTCACTTTCGCGATGATTTTGTAGCTGCCGGCCATCGTCGGACGGAAGCTGCAGGTAGAGTCTTTTTCACTCGTTGCTTTCGTGCAAGAACCCGCCTTGACCCATTCAGATTTGGTTTCTTCGAGATAAGCATTGCCCGAGCCCTTCATACGGACTTTCTTCACTTCAAGGCGCTGAATTTCAATATCGACCGGAATTCCTTTCAACACCTGGCTCTTGGTATCGACAACGATGTAGTTGAAATCGGCTTCCTGATTGGCTTGATAAAAGAACTTATCCTGACGAAGACCGACAAAGCGATCCACAGCATAATACTTCGCCGACTTCACCGCCGAATAGAACTTGCCGCGGTCATCCGAGATATCGCTTGTTACGATCAAGCGACCGCACTGAATGTTTTTCTCGCTCAAAGGAATTTCATTTTTCAAATCCCCTTGGTGATTGAGCTGCTCTTCTTTTTCAAACACGGTTTCGCGCTGGCCATAGTAACCGCCACTGCACTGAAAACCGTAACGTTCCGCCAACGGGTTTTTCTGAGGTTCAAAATCTCCTCTGACCAGAGATACGTTGATACGTGCTTTCGCATCAGCAAATGGTCCCCCGGAATGCAAACGCCCCCGCGAGTTCAAAGTGATCTTTTCACCAAAGCGATAGATATCGCGATCAATATCATTTTCAGGACGGAATGGCGCCGGAGTGAAGTCCGTCACCAAAACTTTGTGTGAAACAATTCCCGCGACGCGGCCGCCACCTTCACCGTCTTCGGAATCACCACTCTCAGCGCCGTTTCGTTTCTCGAGATAGTTCGAATTGACATGGAAGCGATACCAGCCGACCGGCGCATTCTTCGCAGTCTTAAATGAACCATTGAAGCCACCGAAGTCGTTCAGAAGAATTTTATCTTGTTTAAAGACTTGGTTGCCCGTTGGGTCCGTCACAACAAGGCTGTAAGTCCCTTTCGGAGCCGGGACAAAACGCTGAACATTTTGCTCACGCACGTAGATTTTAAAATCAATTGTGTCCCCCGCACGGTACACGCCTTGCGGAGACGTTCCCCAGATTTTAATATGCCCGTACTTGGTTTGCGGAGAAGAATACGAATACTCCCCTTCACGCGAATTCCACTGCGCATAGGACTGGAACTCATATGCCAAAGGCACAATCGCAATGTCGTTGCCTTTCTTCACTTGAATCATCAGCTTCGGATCATTAAAGCCATAACGACGGCCCGTTAAATCCGGATCATAACTGATCGTCCCCGGCAAGTTGGCCAGGCCCTCTTTACCGGTTTTACCGAGAACTTTTTCGCTATGAAGATCTGCGATCATCGCAAAGGTCGAACTGAATAATGTAATATCTGCGCCTTCAATAGGTTTCCCGGTCGCAAGGTCTTTCACCCAGATCAAACTATTGTAGTGACCTTCTTTGTAGTGAACATAGAAAGGTGTTACCTGGAAGAAACCACGGTTGCGACTTTCCTCATAGCCCGTAGGCAACGTCGAACTCGTTAACACTGAATACACAACCCCGCTCTGGCCATCGAGCATCTTACGCACGCCGAGTGGAGTTGCGTAAGCAAGGTCGTCGACTTTTTGTAGAGCGACCGGAATTTTTTGGTTCTTCTTCACGAGCGCCGCTGTTTTAGCGGAATACTGCGCGTACACGTCCGTCAAATTTGTGACAAACACCGGGATTTCAGAATCAATGCCTTTTTCCAAAACGCCGAACTCATAACCGAGCATCAGCTTCGGAGAGCGCGGATCCGTTTTAAAACCAATCTGAAACTTCGCGCCGAGCTTACGACCGAACATGTCTTCAACATTTTCATTACAAGCCAGTGTGAAGTCGGTGCGAGCTTTCGCCACCGCCGGCAACTGCACTGAGAAGACTCCGTTGGCGACGGGAGCCGCGTTGTAGCTAGCGTAGCTATAAACATTCGCCCAGAACTCTTCTTCCCCCTCGCCTTTCTTTAGCGGCGAGAAAGTACAGTTCTTTTTAAAGCTATCGAGATTCACAGGCACAGAGAACTTCACATAAAGATTCTTCAGCGGGTTGCATGTCGACCCCGTCAGCGGCGCCATGTTCGGATTTGCAGATCCCTCATCGTCAGGACAGTTAAAGCCGGCAAACTTAAATGCCGGGTACGTCACAAAGGTCACGACGTCGCGATTTTCTGCGCCCAATAACGGACCTTCTTTACCTTGCAACCCCGGCTTCACATGCACAGAGACGTTGGCGCCATCTTTGAAATCCGAGCGCGGCACCACCGTCCAGCGCTGAGAAACCGTGCCGGCTTTGGCCTCTTCTTTCACGGCTTTCATGACTTCATTTACCTTATCACTGTTAAGATAAATCTTTTCTGCCGCCTCAAGAGATAGAACACGCGTCGGCACCGCCACACCGTTCTCGGTGAATTCGATGGACTTCATCACGCTCTCTGCAGTGACAAAGCTATTAAAGCTCAAGTTCACAATCGGAAAGCCTGGCGACAACCAACGACTGAAATCATGATACGTCACTGCCGGACGAGCCGTCGCAAACGTGCTCATGAAATCCTGAGCAAGACTGACGCCTTTGAGATCCTTGATCTCTTTCTTCACGACAACGCGGTACTCGGTTGCAAACTTCAGCTGCTGATTTTCAGCAAGCTTACATGACAGCGTCGTGGTGTTAATCCAACGCCACTCGCACTCCAGCTTCGGCGTGATCGTAACAGGAATCTGAGCAGTCTTCTCAAACTCACCCAAGGCCACCATCGGCTTATTGAAAGTGATGTTCACGGAATCTGTTTGCGTGACATTTTCTCCGGTCGGAAGAACACGCATCACTTGCAGATTTTGGGCATTGGCAATGTTGAAAAAAAGAAAAGAAGCGAAAAACAGAAGCGTTTTTGTAGTCATGATTCCTCTTATATAAGAGGCACTAAACTATAATTGTGGAACGCTTCGAGCAATAAAAAAGGCCCCGTTTCCGGAGCCTTTTCGTCGCCTGTAATTTGTCTTTTTACAGCAACACTCTTTTATGGAGTGCCGCAGAATGGAAGACTTGGTTCAAGCTGGCAGATGATTTGGCAGATCATCGGATCGCCGAGTGGGCATTGTCCAGGTTGGCCAGGGTTTCCTGGGTTGCCAGGAGGATTGCTTGGCGGTGGGTTGCTCGGTGGCGGATTGCTTGGTGGATTTGGATCTGGCGGAGCTGGTGGTTGACCAGGGTTGCCAGGATTCGACGGTGGCGTTGGTTGTGGAGCTGGTTGAGAAGAACCTGCGCCCACATTGATGTTCAAAGTTGCAGCAGTCTTGCCAGTTGAATCTGTCACAGTCACAACAGTTGTCCCGTTGCTCATGCCTGTCAATTCACCATTGTTGTTCACAGAAGCTACAGATGAGTTGCTGCTAGTGAATGTGAATGGAGCCGTTCCATGCCATACTTGGAAGTTGATCTTTTCGCCAGAGCCGATAGTTGCAGCAGCCGGAACCAAAGTCATCTTCTTAGAGATCACAGCATCAACAGCTGCAAGAGCGTCCACACGGCAGTTACATGCAGTTTGGATCTGAGCTTTCGCACCAGTTGTTTGCAAGATCGCGCGCACTTGAGCACCTGTCAAAGATGCATCTTGAGCTTTCATCAAAGCAACCAAACCAGATACAAGCGGAGTTGCCATAGAAGTTCCAGACAAGTCGCCGTATTTGTTACCTGGCAAAGTAGAAGTGATGTTCAAGCCTGGAGAAGCCAAGTGAACTTTTGCAGTTCCGTAGTTTGACCAAGATGGTTTCTCATCGTTAGGGCCAGAAGCCGCAACAGTGATTGAATTCGGCAAACCGTTGTTCGCAGGATATACTTCAGTCGTATCGTTGTTTTTACCATCGTTCGCTGCAGCAGCGACGAAGATCAAACCAGCGTCATCAGCGCGTTTTACTGCCTCAAGCAATGGCTGAGCCGTCGCGCGAGGAACAGAAGCACCCCAAGAAGCAGAGATCACTTGAACTTTGTTAGCGATCGCATAGTCGATAGCTTTGATCGCGTTGTTCAAGTCACCGGATCCGTTTTCAGTCAAGAAACGAAGAGGCATGATAGAAACTTCAGGGCTGATACCGACGATACCACCATCAATAACACCCGTCGCGCCAATCACACCCGCACAGTGAGTCCCGTGACCAGGGTTTTGGAAACCAGTTTTATCCATTGGATCGTTGTCGTTTTCAGCAAAGTCATAACCTTGAACCATGTTTGGTTTCAAAGCATCGTGATTGTAATCAACACCCGTGTCGATCACTGCCACAAGAACGTTCTTGCTGCCTTTGTTACCAGCACGTTGCCATGCCTGTTCAACTTGCACTTTTGCATTGGCCCATTGATTTTTCAAAGCCATCATATCCATTGGCGCTGAGAAAGTGTGCAATTTGAAGTTTGGCACAACGTATTCAATTGCTGGATTTTTCAACAATGAAGCCAAAGTTGCCGCTTCATTTTGCTTATTGATATCTACTTTAACCAAACGGCCGATAGTGTGGTTGTCCAACACTTGGATTTGGTTGCTGTAAGAAAGAGTGCTGAGTGTAGAGTACGCGCTAGTGTTTCTATACTTAACCAGATATTCCCCCGCGAATACCTGAGTAGAAACTAGCAACGCGCTCACGAATAAAATGCGTTTCATAGTAGATCCCTCCGTGGTTGGAAAAAATCATAGTCAGACTTACTAATCGAAATACAGCAAAATCTTTTAAGAATCTTAATTTTATGACACACAAAGCAACAGTTGAAAGTGGAACAACTCTCTACAACAATCCTTGGCCATGACATTAATACAAGCCGTTATTCTCGCTATTGTTGAAGGATTGACAGAGTTTTTACCTATTTCATCGACGGGTCACATGGTTTTGACCTCCTATATGATGGGCATTCAGGAAAATGACTTTGTTAAAAGTTTTGAAGTCATCATTCAGTTCGGGGCCATTTTGGCCGTCCTTGTTGTCTATTGGCGGCGATTCCTCCCCCACTGGAGCTTCTATAAGAAACTCTTCGTGGCTTTTTTGCCAACGGCCGTCATCGGATTTATTGTCAAAGACTACGTCGACATTCTCCTCGGCAGCGCTCAAGTGGTTGCGTGGTCGTTTATTATCGGCGGTATTATTCTTATCCTTACGGACAAATACTTTGCGCACTTGAATCACGAGGGCCGCAAAACCGATCAGCTGACATATAAAGACAGTGTGTTCCTCGGACTTTTCCAGTCCATCGCGATGATTCCAGGTGTGTCTCGCTCCGCAGCAACTATTATTGGCGGCCTCAGCCTCGGCATGAACCGCAAAGAGGCGGCGGAGTTTTCATTCTTCCTGGCCGTGCCGACTTTAGCGGCCGCCACTCTTTATAAGACGTTGAAACTTTACAAGACCATCGAGTCGTCGCAAATTTCACTGCTTCTCATCGGCAACATCATTGCATTCTGTGTGGCCATTATTGCGATCAAATCCTTCATTCGTTTTCTGTCGAGTCATGGCTTTAAATATTTCGGTTACTATCGTATTGTGATGGGCATCATTTTCTTGGTGATGATCTACTCAGGAGTGGAACTCAAACTATGAACGAAGCGACTCATTGGATGAACGAAATGACTTTTGGCGTGGCCGCGTGGAAGTGGCTGGTTTTGATCGGCGTCGCCGTTGCCGGCATCGTGTTCTTTTCATTCTTCCGCTATATGGCGCGCAAGCTGAAGAAGCTTTCGGTCTTTCAGAAAAAACCAAAAAGTTTTATTTCATACTATGCGCGAATGCCGATTGAAACGGCGTTAGCCTGGATCTTCATAACTTTGATCTGGTCCTTTACTCTGGATGCTTTGGAGCTGCCGGTTCGCCTTGATAAATACTTGGCGATCACCGTTAAGATTATCTTTTCTTTGAACCTGCTTCGTTTGGCGTACATCGCGATGGACGCTTTGGGCGAGGTGGTGAAGGATTATACGGCAAAGACTCCGAGCACAATGGACGATTACCTGGCACCGATGGCTGTGAAGACGGCAAAAATCCTGGTGGTGGTTCTTGGTGTGCTGATCGTTCTGCAAAATTTCGGCGTGAATGTGATGTCGTTACTTGCGGGTCTCGGTCTCGGAGGCTTGGCCTTCGCTTTGGCAGCGCAAGATGCTGCTAAGAACTTGATTGGCTCTGTGATGATTTTGCTGGATCGCCCGTTTTCGATTGGCGATGCCGTGAAGATCAACGACGTCGAGGGCAGCATCGAATCCATCGGCTTCCGCTCAACCCGTATTCGAACTGTCTACAATTCTTTGGTGACGATCCCGAACTCAACGATGGCCTCTGAAAAAATCGATAACATGGGCGCACGTCCCTACCGCCGGATTCGTCAGGTATTGGGACTGCACTACGACACACCTCCGGAGTTGATCGAGCAATTCTGCGCCCGCGTGAAGTACCTCATTTCGCAAGAGCCTGCGGTGGCACAAGACACGATCATCGTCGCTTTCAATGGCTTCGCGGATTCTACCCTGAACGTATTAGTGAATTTCCACCTGGCGGTCTTCGACGCCAACGAAGAAATGAAGCTCCAGCAAAAAATCTTCTGCGAGATTCTTTCCACGGCAAAAGAAATGGGCGTCATCTTCGCCTACCCAACGCAAACAGTGTACTACATGCAAGACGCGGGAACGCAGAACACGATCTAGGGCCACGGAGGGACTCCGCCGGGGGCCCCTGTGTCAGTGCTGGCTCCGCCCGCGTGGGTCCTTACTGGCTACCGCCGACGTGCCTCCATCCATGAGAATCGAGGACCTAGAGCTGCGCTGCCCTTCGGGTCTCATGGATGGATGGCCGAGGCGCTATCCGCGACTGGGTGTGTACGCTAAGTCTTAGCGTGTGAGAACGGAAACAATCTCCTCCCTCTGATTAAGGTCAACCTATAGGTTCACTATAATCTGAGGAAGAAGGTTGGCTGGTAGTAAGTTATTCCGTTACCTCCTCATGGGTTTTAGGTTTATCCGTAGAGTTCTTTGATTTCTTCTTTGTTCTTTTAAACCCACGAGCTTCCATATCATTGAGTTCATG
>JAFEAQ010000018.1 GCA_018266295.1 Bdellovibrionales bacterium
GTGGAAGAAAGTGAAACCTTTCGTGAACCTATTTGACAATCTTGATTGTTGTTTCGAAACAAAAGGAATAAAACCAATTCGTTTTCTTTCGTACAAACAAAAATGGCCGAGGCCCTTCCCGTCTGTACCTCTACGATCAAGCTCGCTATCCTAAAAGAGTTCACGACAGTTCCTCCCGACCGACGTCCGGAGGCAATCAAGCTCGCCGCCCAAGTCATGGCGGAAAACTCAAATCAGCCGCTTCCTCCGGACGATGAACAATCGTTTCTTGACGTGATCGCTCGCCCCATTCCTCGTCCTTTCACGCTCGGGAGCAAACTTCCAATCGAAGTGCGCAACATTTTGCGCGAAGCATCCCTCCTCTTCGCCCCCCACGCGGCTACTGCAGCCGTAGAGGTCGCAACCGCTGAAGAACGAGATGACCGGGAGAGGAATACAACCCTGCCCGGAAACATCAAAGTTCCGCGGACTGTGCCACCCCCTTGGAACGTCTTTTACCCACATATGTGGATGGGACGTACTTTTGAAGAATGGGCGCGGAACTGGACTGTTCTGATCACTGGGCATCCAGTACCAGACGTCCATGTTCTAAAGCTGAGGCGCTGTGAGGCAGCGCTCAGCAGTTGGTTCGCGATATTCGCAAATCAACCATTACAAGAACATTCGGTCATTATATTTTTGTCGCTTGCGGATGTTTTAGCAGAAGTCTTTCTTCTGCTAAAATATAGCGGACCGAGGCCAAGCGTCGCCACGCTCACGTTTGCAGCGGCAATCGAAAACCGCCGCCAGACAGGCAAAGTGTTGGACTACTTCACCGACATCAACAGTGCCCGGGCCGCCATTGAAATTCCAAAAAACGGGCTTTTTCGGATTTGACGATCCGCAAGGGGGGTTTTTCGGATGTAACGATCCGCAAATGGCTGATCCTAAAAATCAATTCACGACAAACACCAGTACTAAGCGAAACTATTCATCTAAACGCACAAATAACATCATCAAAAGCACAACGAACACAAACAGCGACGGTAGAACGACAACACCTCCTCAACACACCTCCTCAAGAAACACACAACTCCTCAAGTCATGCAGAGGTCCTGAGTGTGGTGGAAATTGGGAGATTGAGGGAGTTGGAGGAAAAGTGGGAAGCACGATCGACAATATTCCGACACTCAACGAGCTCGTACCAGCAATTACAGCGGAGGTTTCTGTGGGTCCTGGCAATTGCTGCCGAAGAGAGGACGGAGGAATTCGAGGCCTTCCGGGACAAACACGACTGGACGGCAACGACAACGGCTTTCTATTGGAATGCGGTCATTGCAGCGTCAAAGACGCTGGATATCCAAGTGACTTATGCAATGCGCACCGCTCAAAAATGGTTTCAATTTATTGCCAAGGAAGAAGATGCGAAGCGGCCGACGACGCCAATTACGAAAGATCAAGTGGAACTAGCGGCGTTAGCACTGAACGAAAGACTTGGAATGGCGATTCGACTGTGTTTTCAGTTGGGACAACGGATAGGGGACACTCTCCAACTGACACTATGCAACATAGGGTCTGTCACAGATGCCCACACGAACACGGAGTTCACCACGATTATGTACAAACGCGGGAAAACAACGCGTCGACGCGACCCGTTCACGCTACACCTAGAATACAACTCCCAGCTCGCCAAAGATCTGCGAGCGCTGGTGGAAAAGGGACGCACAGCTTCAACTCCCTGGACGATGTTGTTCACGAGCGACAGGGAACTCGCAGCGAATCTAATACGGATGGAACTAAAGAAGGTGAGCTCGGATCTGTGCTTGCTGTCCCTACGCCGGGGGGGCCTCATAGCGATGGCGCAAGGGGGTGCGTCGATTTCGACTTTGCTTCACCATTCGAGGCACGCGAGCGACTCGATGTTAGCACGCTATTTGAATTGGGGCACGTACAATTTTACGGCCGCGCGCGAGCTGATGCAACTTGCTGGCCCCTCCATGTAAAGAATCACGTGAGAATCCTTGACGAGGCTCGAGCAACGTCTATGATGAACAGCACAGAATTAGGCTACTACACGTCCGTCCGTCGTTTCTTTGAAGAACCTTTCCTTGCCACGGTACCCTCCTCAGGGGAAAGCATAGGTCAACTTTCACAAGAAGACGTGAACGTTCTACTGACAGCTGGTTTGATCGAGCGAGCGAACCCATCACATTTAACAAATTCACCAATGCTTCATGTCTTCTCGGTTCCGGAGGTTACAAAACGCCGACGCCGCCTGATCTGCCATACCGTCGATATCAACAAAGCCTCCTTGGCCGATGATCTACCACACTGCAATTTTGATGGCCTCGATTCCCTGCTGGATTCCTTATTGGACGACTCAAAGGGAGAATGGCATGCATGGACGGTAGACATCGCCTCCTATTATCACCAATTCCCTCTCGATGCCTCAGCCAGGAAGTTTTTTCGGTTCAAGGTACCTGAAATAGGGGTTTTTCAATTATGCACAATTCCGACAGGTCAACGCCATTGTGTCGCTAGAGCCCAAGCTTTCTCTCAATTTCTGACGCGTCTCACGCTGAATCAAGCAAATCTTCCCTTGGTAAGGTGTGTCGATGTTTACATCGACAATTTCCTCTTCGCCTTCCACAGTAAAGAGGCGGCTTCGTCCACAAGAGAAGTTTTCACGACCATATGCAACACACTCGGCGTGACATTAAATGAGTTCGCCGGACCCCAACATCTGGTGGGGCTAGAACATCGAGGGGTGGTTTTTCAAACAAGCGGCACCGCAACAACGGCAAAAATCTCTTCCAAAACACAGCAGAAACTCATGGACGCACTGCGCCACATAAACCGCTTACCAACACTTGCCGATGCCCTGAGTATTTTTGGGGTCTGTCAGTACGCGTCGAGAATTCACCGGTTGCCTCTTTTCCCTTTCTACCACATCTACAAATTTATTAGACGAAGATCCCGCCTAATAGCAACTTCGGTACTATCCTTAAAGGAGGAAGCTCGCATATGGCCATCCATTGTAGGTCTGTGGGAACGATGGATTTTGGAAATCCTGCACACTGTTCGAACACCTTTGCTGACATCCTGCCCCTACCACATTGTCTCAGATGCGTCCAACTCGGGATGGGGAGCCGTCATTTTTCCCCCAGGTGGCGCGCCCTTTGCTGTTGCAGGTTCGTGGACCCCAGTCACTTCCACACTTCACATCAATGCAAAAGAACTTCTGGCACTCACGTTAGCGGCAACGCATGTCCCCCGAGGAGAAAAACTCAAGTTGCTTTTGGACAACACTTCGGCTATTGCTGCCATAAGTAACAGTCGAAGTAGGTCGTTCACCTTAAACAGTCTTCTGCGAAACTTCCTTCCCTACTATGAAATCGCGTCGGTTGATTACGTGCCGTCTGCCAACAATATAGCAGACGGCCTTTCCAGAGGACATTTTGGCACGTGGAAGATTTTTTCAAACAACTAGGCGTCACCAAAGGTCACCTGCGTTTGGACCGTTTTGGACCATCTTGGCGGTTGAAAACAACAACATTTTCGCACATGTTTCTTACCGTCAACGCAAGTGTTTCTAATGATAACAAACAGAATTGTGGTGAACTTCTTTGTGATGCTCTGAGTATGAGAAGACCAATTCTGCTTGTTGGTTGAGAAACAAAATCAAGAGCAGGAATATAGGTGGAAGAAAGTGAAACCTTTCGTGAACCTATTTGACAATCTTGATTGTTGTTTCGAAACAAAAGGAATAAAACCAATTCGTTTTCTTTCCCACCCTCCATCCCCCGAAAACAACAACATTTTCGCACATGTTTCTTACCGTCAACGCAAGTGTTTCTAATGATAACAAACAGAATTGTGGTGAACTTCTTTGTGATGCTCTGAGTATGAGAAGA